>JBFWWA010000327.1:0-6010 GCA_050246455.1 Planctomycetaceae bacterium | reverse complement strand
ACTCGTCTTTGCCGGAACCTGCGCGACAATCGTCTCCGGTGCCGTGGCCGAGCGCATCAAGTTCGGCTCGTTCCTGGTATTCAGTCTGCTCCTTGTGGCTTTCATCTATCCCGTTTCCGGTCACTGGATCTGGGGCGGCGGATTCCTCGGATCGGGCGCGTTCCGCGACTTCGCGGGCTCGACCGTGGTTCACTCCGTCGGTGGATGGGCGGCGCTTGCGGGAATTCTTGTCCTCGGTCCGCGCATCGGGAAATACGGGAAAGATGGAAGAATCAACGCCATCCCCGGTCACAGTCTGACCTCCGCGTCTCTCGGCGTGCTGATCCTCTGGCTCGGCTGGTTCGGATTCAACCCCGGATCGACGATGTCGGCCGGTAACGGGGCTGCCATTGCCCACGTGCTCGTTGCGACCAACATGGCCGCAGCCACCGGCGCACTCGCGGCAACGGTGACCGCCTGGGCACTGCTCGGCAAGCCGGACCTTTCGATGATTCTCAACGGCTGCCTCGGCGGGCTCGTTGCAGTGACTGCCGGTTGTGCATTCGTGACGATTCAATCGGCCGCAATCATCGGCGTCATCGGCGGTGCACTGGCCGTGCTCGGCGTCGTCGGATTCGACAAGCTCAAGATCGACGATCCGGTGGGAGCCCTTTCGGTCCACCTGCTGAACGGCGTCTGGGGCACACTGGCTCTCGGTCTGTTCTACGACAACCAGGTCGCAACCGATATCGCTGCTCTTGCAACCGGACTCACCCCGATGCAGCAGTTCGTCGAGCAGTTGAAGGGTGTGGGAGCGGTCGCCGTCTTCTCATTCGGCGGCTCCATGATCTTCTGGCTGGTCGTGAAAGCCCTCATGGGTGTTCGAGTCAAGCCGGAAGAGGAAATTGAAGGCCTCGACATCGGCGAACACGGCAACGACGCCTATCCCGACTTTGTGACCAAGACGCCCACTGCCGGCATGAGCGTCTGAGCGCACGGCCGAATCCCGTTGCACGGAACAGGGCGCAACAGCATGCAGAAAATCACCGCATATGTCGCGCCTGTCCGTGCCGGGAAAGGGCGAATCTCGCCTCCCGAGAAACGCCCGCTCTCGACCGATTCCACAGACGAGCAGAACGGCCAGCCACGAGTCGATGCACCTTCTGACGGCAGCGAACTCAAGATCGAGGCGCTGCTGTCGGACGGTCAGGCTCGGCGAATTCTGGAATCTCTGCTCGAACGCAAGAACTTCTCGGACGCCGACTGTCTCATCGACGATTTTCTCGAACTCGGCTTTCAGCTCGCGGGACCGGATGCTTCCGATCTCTACGAACGAATTGTGATGGCCGTCGAACGGCGATTGATCAGCCGCGTTTATGACGAGTGTGGCCAGGTCAAAACGAAAGCAGCCGCACGGCTGGGAATTAACCGCAACACACTCAACAAGCGGCTTCGATTCCACCGATTGATTGAAGATGCGGAAGACGACGTCACGGTCATCGAGCCGTCGCACGCCGCGCCGTCATTGCTCCAGGATTCGGCCGGTTAAGATCGATCGAGGCGCTGGCCGCCCGAATCGGTTCAGCCGCGCGTGCCGAACTGGAACCCGTAGAGCGAACCGTTCGCCACTTCAAATTTCACGCGCACCGTCTTCCCCTGGATCGAGCTGAGGTCGCGGTTCGCCCAGTGGACCGGAAGCTCGAGACCGTCGCCGCTCATCGGGACCCCGTCGGCGAAGCGAAACCCCGGAAGGGGCTTGCCCGACTCGTCCTGGAGTTCCGCAACGAAGTTCCCTGTCGGCGCGTGAAGATTGACGAACAGCTCTTTCCCCTGAAACTGCAGCGGTTTCGTCGTCAGTTGCGCCGGGCTCTTCCCGGCATCGAGGCTGATGTATCCGTTCCAGCGCATCGTCGCGCGGGCCACTCGATGCGTCCGCAGGAATCCCGGCTCGAAGAGCGAGCCATCCCGATTGAACACGAGATGATCGCCGTTCCAGGCGCAGTAATAAAACCACGCCTCGTCCCCCACACGCACCGGGTAGGTCGCGAAGACGAGTCGGTCGTAACCATGCGGATCGCTGTGACACGGCAGCCAGATTGCCCGGTTTCCGAGATGCTGCCAGGAGCGTCCCGCATCCCGGCTGATGACAAGCCGCACCTCGGTCGTTCCTTTCCGCCAGATTCCCTCGCGGCGCGGCATCATGTACTGCGGGTTCGTTCGATCGCCATGAAAGATGACCAGCTGACCGAGCCACGCCCCCGAGTTCGCCCCGCCGATCCGGTAGGCGAGCATATCCATGTATTCGACGTACGCTTTCGGATCGCGCGATTCATCCGGAGGCACCGGCAGCGCGAGTTCCGGCCCATGCCATTCGATGAGATCCTTCGAGGCATAGCGCGCAATATCTCTTCCACCCCGGGCAAGCCAGTTCGGCAGCGTATCCTGCGAAACCGCAAACCACTCGCCCGCGTCGCGATCGAAACCCGCCATCGATTTGAAGCCGCGCGGCGAAATGGTGGCTTTCGGAATCGGCTCGAGCCCCTCCTTCCAGCGCGGGTTGCCGGCGATATCAGGCCAGTCCTTCGCGTAGTACATCTCCGTTTCAATCGCCTTCGCGAAAGGATGCGTGTCGTCCAGCTTGATGGCGCGCAACAGGAAACGGCGTGCGGGATCAGTCCCGTTCCCGTGCGCGTGGAGGTCGTAGGCAAAGTCGAACGGACAGCCGAGATTATTATCGCGAGACATCCCGGTCGGTTCCTGGAACGGAAACTCCGCCGACTTGCGGAAACCCGCCGGGCCGTCGACGAGGCCGAGCCGCGGCTTCTCCCAGTGAATGCCGTCGTCGCTCGTCGCGTACCCGACCGACTCGCGGAACCAGTGCGCCTTGTCTTCGCCGATGCTCGGGTGCAGATCGCGCACGCTCGCGTCCCACCACGAATAGCGATACGTCATGTGAAAGCGACCTGACGCATCGCGGCAGACGATGTTTCCCTGGTAAACGCTTCCGACGTCCCAGTCCGATCCATCCGCATTGCGGATCAGCCCCTGCTTCTCCGGCTGGTGCAGCTTGCGTGTGAATCCGCGCTGCTCGGCAATGAGAAAATCGTCGAGAAAGAGTTGAGGCTCCGCGCCGATGCTGTGCGGCTTTTCCGCGGCGAGTGTCGTCGGCAAACCGGCTGCAAGCATCCCGCCGCCGATTCCCGCGGCCGCGCAACCGAGGAAACGGCGCCGACTGAGCATCCACGGATCATTCATTGCGATCGATGACATCGAATCCCTCCGCAAAAAGGAACGACACATGCAATGACAACTCGGCCCCAGCATAACGACTCGCTGCGCACGAATCCGTCTTTATTTTTGCAACCGTATCCCGCACGAAGTGAACCGCTTCATCGCCCATGCGATTTCCTGTCGGCGTGGCGTTCGACATTCGACCACGCCCCACGATTCCCCCACGCCACGAACGCCGTGCTGCTTGAGTTGTGCGCGTTGCGAACCGCTTATTTACACGTGTCTCATCGATGTTTCAGACGCGCCTCATTGACGCGACATACACGTTACAGAAATCTTTGGATTTCTCATGCATTTTTCCACTTTCGGGCGTTGACGCTCCCGCGATCTGCGCGATGATGGAACGCGAAGAGCGACCGGAGAGTCACCATGAGAACGATGAACAAGAATCAGCACACACGGCAATCACGCGACACTGCCGGCGTCGTCGTCGTCGATCAATGGAGATGGCCGTTCGGAGATGCGTCGACCACACGCTTCCGATTGCGCGACGCATCGCAATTCATGCCCCGAGCACGACGCGATTCGTTTCCCGGCAACACCCTCAGCGACATTCACGATGCGTTCCGGTATCGACCATGCATGGTCGTCGACAGTCCGGTTGCCTCGGGCGCGGAAGAATCCGCCGACGCGCGAGATTCGTCCACGGCTGCCGACATCGGCAAACGTCACGAAGTGCAATCTCTGCTGCAATCAATGAGGCCGATTCCTGCAGCCTTTGGACGAATCGCGGGAAACGCTCAATCGATGCACGGAAATGTCGAATTTCTTCTTCAGCTTGCTGCGACATCGGGAGATACCGAACCGCGTTCAGCGATTTCCGCACGTCGGTCGACGATGAATCTCGTATGCGGCGCAGCTGCTTGAAATGCCGTCCTGAACCACCGACAATTGACGGGATCGGCGACCACGTATATCAGGAGAGGGCGCTCGCATGAATCGGTCAACCACCGCACTTTCCGTCGCAGTTGTCTGCCTCTTTCTTTCCGCCTGTGGCGGCGGAGACGAGCCCGCTGAGGAAGCGAAGGATGCTCCCGGCATCGTCCAGCGCGGTGTGGCAAAACCGGCACCGGTTGCCGATACGCCCGCGGCCCCCGTACCGCGGAAGCCCGCAGCACCGGCGAAGAAGGCTTCCGAGAAATCCGCAAAGCAGGACAAGAACGCGATCGATCCGAATGCCGATCCGCGCGACGTCTTCATCGTCGAGGGAAACGCGTTTCAATTCGACGACGGAGGCCCCGGGCCGCAGTTCGAACCGACCGATGAGTTCACGGCCATCCTTCCCGAAGCCGCGGACCCGACACTCTTCGCGGTGACGATTCCATCCCGCGGCGCCGTGCCGGCGAATCAGCCGGCGCTCCCCGAGGGATTCAGCCCGATCCCGTCGGAAGGATTCGCGGAGGGAGGCTTGCCGCGCCGGATTCGCTGCGAGAAGGACCAGTCGATCATGGCGCTTGTTCCGGTCGGAACATCGCCGATGGGGAAGAACGACGGCCCCCCCGAATCGAGCCCGCAGCTCAGCGTCTATCTCGATAACTTCTACATCGACGTGAACGAAGTCACGCTCGAACAGTACGAAGCGTTCCGCAAGGAGATCAAGGAGGAGAAGAAGCGGAACACCCAGGAACCTCTCAACGCATCCTCGCCACTCGATCATCCGGCTCTCGGCGTTCCCTACTCCGAAGCCGTCTTCTTCGCGAATCGACTCGGAAAAGATTTGCCGAACGAAGCGGAATGGGAGAAAGCAGCGCGCGGCGAAAAAGGTTTTGAATTCGTCTGGGGATCGGGTCGGCCCGTCTGGTCGCGCTCGCGCGTTGTCGGCCAGATTGATCCGGTGCAATCGTTCCGGACCGATCGCAGCCCGTTCAACGTTTACGACCTCGCCGGGAATGCGCAGGAATGGTGCAGCGATTTCTATTCGCCCACTCACTACTCGGAACTTTCCGCAGGCGGCTCGGTGGTCCGCTCCTGGAAAGGTCCGCGGCGCACGGTCAACGAGAACGTCCGCGTCGTCCGCGGCGGCGGACCGAACTGGGAGTCGTGGCATCGTCGCGGCCTGCTCGCAAAAGAACGCGATCCGCAGGTCGGGTTCCGCTGCGTTCTTCGCCTCGATGGCAAAACCGCCGCGCCGAAGGCGGAAGCGCAGAAATCGGAAACAGCATCACCCCGCTCGCGTCCGCTGCCGTCGTCGGACTCTCCCGCGACGAAGAAGGGAACGAATCAATAGTCTGCAATTTCCGCTGCATCAGCCGCGCGACTCCCGGTTTCTTGTCCTGCCTTCACCACAGTGGTACACTTCGCCGACTCAGGAATTCCCCCGTTCAACAGTGACAGCGTGTTGTAGGAAGTAGCGGTCTCATGGCTGGAAAAGCATTGCTTCAGAGCGAAATTCCCGGAATGACAGCCAAGCGCGGCAAAGTGCGCGACATCTACGATTTCGGCGACAAGCTGCTGTTCGTCGCAACCGACCGCATCAGCGCGTTCGACTGGGTCCTTCCAGACGGAATTCCCGACAAGGGGCGCGTCCTGACGCTCCTGAGCGAAATGTGGTTCAAGGTCCTCGGCGTCAGAAATCATCTTCTCAGCATGGACGTCAACACGGTCCCGCTCCCGGCAGGAACCGACAAGGAGAGCCTCGTCGGACGGAGCATGGTTGTCCGCAAAACGTCCGTCGTTCCCATCGAGTGCGTAGTCCGTGGCTATCAGTCAGGCTCGGGCTGGAAGGATTATCAGATGTCCG
>JBFWWA010000326.1:0-6015 GCA_050246455.1 Planctomycetaceae bacterium | reverse complement strand
GCATCATGGCCATGGGACGTTTCAACCGCCCCTCGATCATGGTTTACGGCGGAACAATCAAGCCCGGCTGCTTCAAAGACAAGAAGCTCGACATCGTCTCCGCGTTCCAGTCGTATGGTGAGTATCTTGCCGGGACGCTTTCCGAAGAAGAACGGGCAGGAGTCGTCCGCAACAGTTGCCCCGGAGCCGGCGCCTGCGGCGGCATGTACACCGCCAACACCATGGCTTCCGCCATCGAAGCGATGGGAATGTCGCTCCCCTACAGCTCGTCAATTCCCGCCGAAGACCCCGCGAAGCTCGACGAATGCGTTCGATCCGGAGCGGCCATCCGCAAACTGCTCGAAGAAGACATCAAGCCGCGAGACATCATCACCCGCAAAGCGCTCGAAAACGCGATGGTCGTCGTCATGGCGCTCGGTGGTTCGACGAACGCCGTGCTGCACCTCATCGCCATCGCACGTTCCGTCGGCATCGAATTGACGATTGACGACTTCCAGAAGGTGAGCGATCGCGTTCCGTACCTGGCCGACCTCAAGCCCAGCGGCAAGTACGTGATGGCGGATCTCCACGCCATCGGAGGAACGCCGGCGGTCCTCAAGTATCTGCACGGGAAGGGATACATCGACGGCTCCTGTCTCACCGTGACCGGCAAGACGCTCGCGGAGAATCTCGCGGAAGTCCCGGGCCTGGCCGAAGGGCAGGACATCGTGCACCCGCTCGAAGAGCCGATCAAGAAAACGGGGCACATCCGCATTCTGCGCGGAAACCTCGCCCCCGAAGGAGCCGTCGCGAAGATCACCGGCAAAGAAGGTTTGACGTTCTCCGGTCCCGCGCGTGTCTACGACGCTGAAGAAGATATGCTCGCAGCGCTCGAGCAGAAGAAGATTCAGAAAGGTGACGTCGTCATCATCCGCTATGAAGGTCCGAAGGGAGGACCCGGCATGCCCGAGATGCTGACTCCGACCTCCGCACTCATGGGAGCGGGACTCGGCAACGACGTCGCCCTCATGACCGACGGCCGCTTCTCGGGCGGATCGCACGGCTTCATCGTCGGCCACATCACTCCGGAGGCCCAGGAGGGGGGACCGCTCGCTCTCGTGAAGGATGGCGACAAGATCACGATCGATGCCGAAAAGAACCGGATCGACGTTGATCTCACCGACGCCGAACTCGCCAAACGCCGATCGGCCTGGAAAGCACCCGCCTACAAGTTCACGCGCGGCACGCTCTACAAGTACATCAAAACGGTGAAGTCCGCGTCCGAAGGCTGCGTCACCGACGAGTAACCGCTTTTGTCATCGTGTGATGGGTGGCCCAGACGCCCCCGCGTCTGGGTCGCCAGCGACAAGAGCGTTATCTGCGGGAAGCGCACAATTCTACGGACGTGCGCTGCCTCCGGTGGTTACCTCACCCGGACGCATGACGTCCGGGCTACCGCACGCGTTAGCCCCCTTTTTCGCCGCGAAAAACCCATATTGGCCGGTTCCGAGGCGGTTGCTAATATCCCGCCTCTTCTCTCCCTCCCCAGGCATCAATTTCGAGTTCCATTTCCCGCGGGCGTTTTGCCCGTGCGAGGAGGAAGCGCGATGGCTTTCGTCCGTCGGACCGCGTCCGTCCCGCTGCGCGTAGCCGCAATCGGCTTTGTCGTGGTGTCGTCGGGTGTTTGCGGGTGCACTCCCGCCATGAAGAATTTCACACCGAGCAATATCTGGCATAACCTGCAGCCGCACCGTCTGCAGCGGCTGAATCAGGGGCCCGGGATGTCGAGCGATGCGTACTTCTCGGTGACAGATCCGATCCCGGAATCCGAGGGATGGGCGAAACGCGGCAATAACGATCAGCCTGCCGCCGAATAGCGCGCGGCCGGCTGAGTTCCCGCTGAAATGCGCGGAACGCGCGATTCGATTCCTCGCCTCGCAAGGTCGAGGGGAGGCCACCCATCACCCGATCAATCACGGCGGTGGTTCATCTAGTTCCCGCTCGATGGCCCCATCAGTCGTTCCGCTCCGAGCTTGCGCAGCTCAGTGGCGACTGCGGAGCCAACAGCTTCCGCCTGATCCGTCGAGCCGACGGCTTGAGCGACAATCCGCTCCGTTCCGGTCGTGTTGAGAACGACCGCTTCCAGCGAAAGCGCGGTTCCGTCAATTGATGTCGCCACGCCGACCGGCGCATGGCAACCGGCACGGAGATCCGCAAGCAGCCTTCGTTCCGCTTTCACCTCAGCGAACGCGTCGGCGTGAGTTATCTGCTCGAGCAGCGCGCGCGTAACCGCATCATCGTCGCGGCATTCAATGCCGAGCGCTCCCTGCCCGACAGCGGGATACACAACCGGGGGCGCGAGCGTTCCCGCAATCCAGTCGCGCAGGTTGAGTCGCGTGAGCCCCGCCTCCGCCAGCACAATCGCGTCGAATTCACCCGCTGCGAGCTTCTTCAGCCGCGTGTCGAGGTTTCCGCGAATGTCGAGCATGCAGAGATCGGGCCGATGAAACAGCAGCTGCGCGCGTCGCCTCAAGCTCCCGGTGCCGATCCGTGCCTCTTTCGGCAATGTGTCGAGTGACGCATTGCCGGCTCTTCCCGGCGGCAGCACAATCACGTCATAAACGGCGGCCCGTTCCGGAACCGCGCCGAGCGTGAGGCCGGCGACCGTCTCCGTCGGGAGATCCTTCAAGCTGTGCACGGCGAGATCCGCACGGCCGTCGAGAACCGCCTGCTGCACTTCGCGTGTGAAGACTCCCACCCCTCCGAACTCGGTGAGCCGCTTGCCGGTCACCTGGTCGCCGGTGGTGGTCACCGTCACAAGTTCCACTTCGCGACCGCTCGCGGCGGCGCGCAGCAGATCCGCGACATGATTCGCCTGCCAGAGGGCGAGGCTGCTGGCGCGTGTCGCAATCCGAATCTTGGGAGCGTTCAAGCAATTCTTTCCGCACAGGCCGACGTTCGACGAAAAATTCTCCGGGATGAGATCTTAGCGACCGAGCCCACGCGCGAGAACCGCCACGACAACCCGCTCCGCCCCCGCCTCCCGAAGTACCCGCGAAACCTCGTCGGCGGTGGCGCCGGTCGTCAGGACGTCATCCACGAGGAGCACCCTCGCTCCCGTCAGAATGACTCCGCGGCGGACCCGGAATGCTCCCTTCACATTGCTGCGGCGGCGGGTCGGCGATAATCCGTGTTGCACCGGCGTGCGCCGGGTTTTCTTCACGACCGATGCGGGATCTCCCAGCTTGAGCCTTCGCGACAGAATGCCGGCAATCGTCGATGTGGAATGCGATGGGCGGCCGATGCGGTCGGTCCAATAGCGGGGGACCGGAAGCACGAGATCCGTCCGCAGATTCTCGAAGGCTTCGCGCTCGCGCGTCCAGAGCACATTCGTGGCGGCCGCGGCAAGCGACTGCCCCTCCGAAAGCTTCCCGAGCCGGCAGACGTCGCGGAGCGCGCCGTCGTAGATTCCGAGACGGATGACCGTCTCGAAGCGAAATCGATCGCCACGGCAATGGACGCAGCCGTGAGACGAATCAACATGCGGGCCGACCGGCGCTCCGCACCGTTTGCAGGGAGGGCCGATCGCTGGAGCAACCTCTGCTTCACAATTTCCACAGAGCGCCGGACCGTTACGAAAGGGACGGTTCGTCTCGGTATGCTCCCGGCCGCATCGCGGGCAATCGTCGGGAAAAACAAACCGCCAGGACGATCGCAGGAACTCCGACGCGGACCGCGCGAGTTCTCGTGTTCCGCCGGCGGCCTGCGTTCCTGTCATGGTTTCCGACTCACTTCTTGCCGAGTGCGCGCTGCTGCGCGAAGAACTCCTGAAGCAAAGAGCGCGCTTCGTTCTGCAGAACACCGCCGATGACGACCGCCTGATGGTTCAAGCGGACGTCGCTCGTGATGTTGTAGAGCGTGTCGCACGCGCCGGCTTTCGGATCGGTCGTCCCGTAGACGACGCGCGGAATGCGCGCCTGAACGATCGCGCCGGCGCACATCGGGCAGGGCTCGAGCGTCGCGTAGAGAACGCAGTCGAGCAGCCGCCAGCTTCCGAGCGCATCGGCCGCCTGCGTGATCGCAATCATCTCCGCGTGCGCCGTCGGATCGCGCAGGGTTTCCCGCTGGTTATGCGCGGCGCCGATGATGCGGTCTTCGAAGACGACGACCGCTCCGACCGGAACTTCGCCGACCTCGAAGGCCCGCATCGCCTGGTCGAGCGCTTCGCGCATCCAGACTTCATGCGGGTTCAGAGGGTTTTCGGGATGGATGTTCAAGGTTCGCCCGTGATGCTCGGGGATGACGGGATTCGTTTCCGACGGAATGCTGATCTGATCATAACATCGGCGATCCCCCCGGCAATCGGTTCGCCGATTGGTGAATCCGGTCCGGCCCGGACATTTTGTTGACGAACTTCGCCCTCGCCAGTAGTCTGCCCCCATGAATTCCCTGCAGAATTCCTGGTTCGTGAAGCGGGACCTGGACGGCTTTTTCGGGTTGTTCATCGACAATCTCGTCCAGCTTCTGCTCATCGTCGCTCTCTGCGGAAGTTGCGGCATCGGGCGCGATTCTCCGCTCCTGCTCGATTACATTCTGCCGGGAGCCGCCGTCAGCATTCTTGTCGGCAACCTCTTTTACGCCTGGCAGGCGCGCCGGCTTGCACTGCGGGAGAACCGCGACGATGTCACCGCGCTCCCTTACGGCATCAACACCCCTTCGCTGCTCGTCTACATCTTTTTCGTCATGCAGCCGGTCTACACCAGAACCGGCAGCGCCGAAGCCGCGTGGCTGATGGGGCTCGTCGCCTGCCTGGGGAGCGGCTTGATCGAGTTCTTCGGGGCCTTCTTCGCAGAGTCGATCCGCCGGCGCACGCCGCGCGCTGCACTCTTGTCGACGCTCGCCGGAATCGCGATCGGTTTCATTTCGATGAAATTCGCGTTGCAGCTTTTTCACCGGCCCCTCATCTCGATGCTGCCGCTTGCGATCATTCTGTTGACCTACTTCTCGCGGGTCGGGTTTCCGCTCGGACTTCCGGGAGGGTTCGTGGCAGTGCTCCTCGGCACGCTCTGCGCGTGGACGCTCCCGGCAATTCTCCCGGAGTCGTTCGCCGGTCCGCCGATGGATTCCGCGGCCGTCGGCAGCGCCTGGGCGGAGCGGGGCTGGCATCTGCCGCACTTCGCGGGGGATCAGCTTCTCGCCGTCCTCTCGCAGCCCGCCGAATGGATCGGCTTCATCGCCGTCATCGTCCCGATGGGGCTGTTCAATGTTCTCGGCAGCCTGCAGAACATCGAATCCGCGGAGGCGGCGGGCGACCGTTTCGACACCCGTTCGTCACTCGCCGTCAACGGCGTCGGCACAATTCTCGCCGCATGCTTCGGCAGTTGTTTCCCGACCACGATCTACATCGGGCACCCCGGCTGGAAAGAGATGGGGGCGCGATCGGGCTATTCCACACTCAACGGTCTTGCCATCACGCTGATCTGTCTTTCGGGGACCGTCGGCTGGATCAGCAGCGTCGTTCCGATCGATGCCGGCATGGCCATTGTGTTGTGGATTGGAATCATCATCACGGCGCAAGCCTTTCAGACGACGCCGCGCGAACATGCGCCGGCGGTCGCGGTCGGGCTCTTCCCTGCCATTGCCGCGTGGGGAGCGACCGTCGTCCAGGGGACCTTCATCCAGCTCGGTATCGGTCATCCCGAAGTGGCGACCATGCAATCGCTGCTGGCCGGGAACATCGCCGCTGAAGTCAATTCGTTTCTCGTTCACGGGCTGATCGTCACCGAGCGGGGCTACATTTTCACCTGCATGATTCTCGCCGCGATTTCCGTCTGCCTGATCGAGCGAAAGTTCCATGCGGCCGCAGTCTGGTCGCTGGTGGCCGCAATCTTCACCGCCATCGGGCTGATGCATGCGTATCAGCTCCAGGGGAACTCGGTCGATTTTCTGTTCGCGTTCATGCCTGCGGCGGAGGGGACGATGGCGTTCCGCGGTTACGGGATCATCGCGGGATACCTGCTTTTTACAGTGGTATTT
>JBFWWA010000325.1:0-6018 GCA_050246455.1 Planctomycetaceae bacterium | reverse complement strand
AGCCGGGGGGGAGGCTTGAAGACAGTTGGCCGATCGCCGGGTTTCACGACAGGAAATACCACCTCCGCGCGTACGGTCCAAACGGATTCTTTCGAGAATTCATCGGCAACGAAACCGACCCATCGCTCGATCTCGAACTCGAATACGCGAAGTCGCCGGATGGAAAGTCGCTATCCGGTTCGATCGAAATCGTCGCTGTGAATCGCGACAGCACGCAGCGGGTGACGGTCGAAGTGCATGACAATGCCTACGGCAATGCCGTCGCGTCGCAGGTGGTTGCACCCGGCAAACGGGCAACAATCGTCGTCGATACCGAAAAGTCGGCCGGCTGGTACGACGTCACACTTCGTGTCGTGGGAAGCTCGATTTTCGAAAAGCGGTACGCAGGCCACCTGGAAACCGGAAAGTGGACCACAAGCGATCCCGCCATGGGCCGCGTCACGACGTGAGGCAGACGCCGCAGTCGGGTGGCCGCACGCTCACTCGCCGTTGTGGCGGGGTCTTCTGACCCCGCCACGCGCGTCGACCGAAGGTCTCCACGGAGCTTGAAGTTCCGTGCGCTGCTCGTGGGAGACCTGCGGTCAAGCGATGGGGCTCGGTCGGGAGACCGGCCACAACAATGAGTAGTGAACGACGAGTCCGCCTTACTGCGCTGCGGCACCCGCGGGGCGGCGCTGTCGCTTCCCCTTCCGTTTGGGACGGCGTCCCTGCGGATTCCCTCCGCCGTTCTCGCCACGCGGCTTGCCGTGTCCGTTAAACGCGAACTTCGGCTTTGGTCCGCGCCCGTCGGGCTTCGGACCACCGCGCCGGAACCGACGTTTCGGCCGACGATTTCGAGGCTGCGTGCCGTCGGCATCGCCTTCTTTGTTTCCAGCGAAAGGTTTCGGGCCCTCGCCTTCAATGGTGATGGGCTGGCCGATGAACCGCTCGATCGCCCGCAACTCCCCTCGTTCGGCCGAGCTGCAGAACGTCAGGGCAATTCCGCTCGCTCCCGCGCGGCCGGTACGGCCGATGCGGTGCACATAGCTTTCGGGCTCGTTCGGGAGTTCGAAGTTGATGACATGCGTGATGCCGTCAACGTCGATTCCGCGAGCTGCCAGATCGGTCGCTACAAGCACGCGAACGCGCCCGTTGCGGAAGAGTCCGAGCGCCTTCTCACGCGCTGCCTGCGACTTGTTGCCGTGAATTGCCGTCGAGTTGACTCCGTAGGTTGAAAGGAGCTCGGCCACGCGGTTCGCCCCGCGCTTGGTGCGGGTGAAGACAAGCGTCTGGCCCACCCCTTCGCTGTTGAGCACCGATTTGAGCAGCGTCATCTTTTCCCCGCGCTCGACGTGGAGCACACGCTGCTCAATCCGTTCGACGTTCGTCACTTCGGGGGTGATGCTCACGCTAATCGGGTCGGTCAGCAGTTCCCCGGCAAGGTCGCGAATCTTCGGCGCAAGCGTGGCCGAGAAGAACAGCGACTGCCGTTTTGCAGGCAGTGCGGAGATGATCCGCTTGAGGTCCGGGAGGAATCCCATATCCATCATCCGGTCCGCTTCGTCGAGGACGAAGATTTCGAGCTGGTCGAGCTCGATGTGCCCCTGGTTCATCAGGTCGAGCAGCCGGCCGGGGGTGGCGACAAGGATGTGCACTCCCTTGTTGAGTGCCGACACCTGCTTGTACTGCCCGACGCCGCCGTAGACGAGGGCGTGCCGAAGGCGGAGATGCCGTCCGTAGGTCGAGAAGCTGTCGCCGATCTGCACGGCCAGCTCGCGCGTCGGCGCGAGAACGAGCACGCGCGGACGGTTCGGCGTCGATCTACGGTTCACTTCACCGAGCTTGTTCAGAATCGGCAGGGCGAACGCCGCGGTCTTTCCCGTTCCGGTCTGCGCGCAGCCGAGGACATCCCGGCCTGTGAGGACGTGGGGAATTGTCTGTGCCTGGATCGGCGTCGGGGTTTCGTACTTCTCTTCGGTGATCGCACGTTGTACGGGAGCGATCAGATTCAGTTCCTGAAAGGTCGTCGTCAATTCTCTACTTTCAATCGATTTCGCTGCGGCACATCAACCGGAGTTCGGTTGCCAGATTCGGGCGCACAGTAACAGGCACTCAAAATGGAGAGTGCGACGGGGGATCCCGATAGCGAAGGAGCACCCCGAGAATATCTGCTCGCGAAGATTCACCGGTCCATCCGGCGAAATCGGAGAGCAAACGCCGCTCACCTTTGAACAACCCACCAACGAGAGAGTGGCGAAGTTCGATGCGTTCTTGCGAACGCGGGCGGCTTTCCAGAGCGGTCAACACAACCGATGGTTGGCAGCAGTTCGTGCCGCTTACTTGGCCGGCACGGTCGACGCGCAGGGTGTGAATCATCACACCGTTTCCTGGTCGCATCGATCAGCCGGATGGTCGCGGGAACTTGGAAAGCTCCTGCGAATCTCGTTCTTTTCCGGCCGAAGCGACTCGCTATCGGAGTCGCAAACCTTCCTTAGTCGGCTTTCATCATACCTTGGGCCCCGGCTTCCGACAAGACAGCCCGTGTTCGTAACCGGTTCGTTCCCCGGGCGGAGTTCCGGGCAAAGGCGAAACGGATCGCGCAAGCCGAGCAGCATCCCGCTCAAACCACGATTTTTGTTGGCTTTGCGACGAACGACTTGTATTCTCTACCTTCGTTGTGACCGGCGTACGGATTCGCCGGTCGGACGAGGCTCAAGAGGGGGGAGCAACCGGCATGCGATATGAACTGAAAGCGCTGGGTGTCGGGGAGATACTCGATCAGTCGATTCGCGTCCTCAAGGACCACTTCGGGCTCTTTCTCAAGATCATGTTCTGTCTGCAGATTCCGCTGACGCTGATCTTCCAGTTTGCGGCCCTCGGAATGCAGCCCGATATCTCGTCAAATCCGACGCCGGAAGAGATGCGCGCGGTGATGCAGTCGCAGACGGTTCTTTTGCCGATCACCTTCCTGTTTCTGGCGCTGTCGATGATGCTCGTCGTTCCGCTCACGAATGCGGCCATTGTGCATGCCACGTCCTGCGTCTACCTCGGTCGCGAAACCAGCGTCCGCGATGCGTTCTCAGTCGGTCTGAGCCGGTTCTTGCCACTCATCTGGACCTGGTTCCTCGTTTACTGCTTCGTGATGGTCGGCCTGGTTCTTTGCATCCTCCCCGGTATTCTGATGCTCTTCCGATACGGCCTCGCGGCGAACGTTGCGGTGGTCGAGGGAATCTCCGGAATGGACGCGCTCAATCGCAGCAAGTTTCTGATGACGACTGAGCGAACGAAGCACTACAACCAGTTCTTCCTGCTGGGGCTCACCATCGGTGCGATCGGGTTCGGATTGAACCTCGGTGCCGCGATGATTCCGCAGGCTCATATGGCAGTTGCTGCAACGGTAATTGCGCAAGGCCTGCAAAGCGCGTTCGGCCTGATTGCGACAGTCGTCTTCTACTTCTCCTGTCGCTGCCGCGTCGAAAACTTCGACCTGGACCAGCTCGCGCAGGCCGTCGAGGTCACACCCGTGCTCGAATCCGGTCCACCCGAGTAAGGCGACCGATGACGCTGCCGACGCTGTTTCAGGAACCGACTCGAACCGGTCCAGATCCGGAGTCGGTGCGCCGCACCGCGGAAGAAGTGCTGAGCCGCCCCTACTATCAGCTCGACGCCCCTCCTGACATTTCCGACACGTGGCTGAACCAGCTCTTCGAGGTCTTCTTCCGGATGCTGCGGGCGGTCGCGCGGTTCTTCGGATCGCTTTGGGATATCTCTCCGATTCTGGCCTGGCTCGTGGCGGCCTTTCTCACCATTTCGCTCGCGCTGCTGCTCGCGCACATCCTCTGGACAATCTGGCAGGCGTTTCACCCGAAGCAGTCGGCCGAACTTTCGTCGCTCGAGGATTCCAGAAGAAAGGTCGACCCTTCCGAACTCGCGCGGCAGGCGGCCGAAGCGGAGCTGCGCGGCGATCACATCCTCGGCGTTCGGTTGCTCTACAAGGCGGCGCTGGGGCAGATCGAGCGGTTTGAAGGGAAGCCGTTCCGGCCCGGCACGACGAACCGGGAACATCTGCGACGTTACCACTCGTCGCCGCTCCACGGCTGGCTGACGCGATTCGTTACAACGATCGACGACAAATGGTACGGGTACGAGCCTTGCCACTCGGACGATTTTGCCGCGTGCCGCGAAGCGTATGAGCAGGTTTGTCTGCTGGCGGTCAGGAGGGAAGATGCTCAACGCACGTAACGTCGTGATCACGGTCGTGGTGATCGGCGTCGTGTCGATCGTTGCCGCATGTGTTTCGCTGATCGGCGATCCGACCGGCGGCGGGCTCGGAATCGACAGCTACGGCACGCGCGCCCACGGCTATCGCGGTCTGTTTGAGGTTCTGGAAGAGCTCAAGGTGCCGGTCGAGCGTTCGACCGCTCCTCCCAAAAAGATTCTCGACCGCGAAATCACAATTGCGCTGCTCGAGCCGAACGCCGTCATCACTTCGACCGAACCGGTTTATCTCACGGCGATCGGCGAGTGGGTGCGTCACGGCGGCCGCCTCGTTGTCGGCCCGTCGTCGCGGTTGGTCGACTGCCAGGCCTGCCTGCCGGACGCGTGCAAGCTTGTCGACGTGCTGACGGAGCTCGGCCTGCCGGGTGTAACGCTCGAACAGGTCGGTCCCCGGAGGCCGGAAAACGACGGTGAACAGGATCCGAAGGTTCGATCAGCAGTCCAGAATGTCCGCATACGGACGGAGCGCGGGATTTTCGGAACTCCGATGGACGACCGCGGCGTGTCGTTGCACGCAACGACCAGCGGAGTCCTCGCGGAAGAATTTCCGCAAGGCCTCGACCTCACGATTCCGCAGTTCGACCTGCAGGTGCTCAGCGACAGCGGTCCGAAACCGACGGGGAGCGTCCGTGCGGTCGTGGTTCCGAATGAACCCCCCCGCACGCTGGCAGCGGTCTACGAATCGGGGACGGGAAGTATCGCCGTCATTTCCGATGCGCGACTGTTCCAGAACCAGTGGATCAGCAAGTCCGACAACGCGGTTCTCGCTCATCAACTCCTGGCAACGGCCGGACGGCCGGTCGTGTTTGAGGACTTTTACCACGGGCTGACGGTACGCGGAAATCCGCTCTGGCTGTTTTCACGATTTCCGTACGGCCTGCTCGCTGTCGCGATGGTCATCGCCACGTCCATCTTCGCGTGGCGGTCGGCGCGGTTTCTGGGGCCGCCGCTCGAGCAGCCGGACAAATCGCGGCGAACCATTGTCGAATACATCGAAGCGATGTCCCGCCTCCTGCTGCGCTCGAAGAAGCCGTGGAAATACACGCTGACGGAAATTCGCTCTGGGCTGTTGTGGCGCGCCCGCCGCGACCTCGGCCTGCCGGTTGGCTCTGATGACGAGCAGGCGATCGTGAAGCTACTTGCGCGGCGCAGCCCCGAGCAGGCCGACGCGCTCCGCGAAGCGCTCAATGCACTCGATGAGGCTCTGAAGCAACCCACCGTCCGGGCATCCAGCCTGGAGACAATTCTCGAAAAGGTATCACTCTGTGTCCCTCGAAACGCTGTTTCAGTCCGTCCGCAGTGAGCTCGACAAAGTTGTTTTTGGACAGCAGGAAGCGATCGATTTCGCGCTGGCGGCGCTTTTCAGCAGCGGGCATGTGCTGCTCGAAGGGCCTCCCGGAGTCGCGAAAACGCTCCTCGTCCGCGCCATTGCGGCATCGCTCAAGCTCGAGTATCGCCGCGTGCAGATGACGCCCGATCTCCTTCCGGGCGACATCACAGGCAGCTCGATCTACCGCGAGAATTCCGGGACGTTCGAGTTCGTGCGCGGACCGATCTTCACGAACTTTCTGCTTGCCGACGAAATCAACCGCACCTCGGCGCGGACGCAGGCGGCAATGCTTGAAGCGATGCAGGAACTCTCCGTCACGCATGACGGCGTCGCGCATCAGCTTCCATCCCCGTTCATCACCTTCGCGACGCAGAACCCGATCGAGCAGGAAGGAACGTATCCGCTTCCGCTCGCGCAGCTCGATCGGTTCA
>JBFWWA010000324.1:0-6033 GCA_050246455.1 Planctomycetaceae bacterium | reverse complement strand
CGGAAGCTGTCATGCTTCCAGTTATCGTAGAAGTGTCCGCAGGTCGTGCCGAATCCTCGTCCGCCGTTTTTACGAACCCGCGCCCACGCGACGACGTTGCCATTCCCGGTGCGTCCCTCGAGGGCCGGCACCATCCAGATTGGTGTTACTCCCTGCTCGTCGGCGGCGAAGCGCATGTTGTAATAGAATTCTTCCTTCATCTGAAACGGCTCGACGCCATTCAGAACGGCATGACCGGGAGTTGCAGGCAGGACGTCCGCGTCCTTTGTCGTGATGGCAGAGTACCATTGCCGCTTGCCGTCGGTCTCCCAATCGAAATAGCCTCCGGTCCAATCGAGAATTTCCCGGGCGCGAGCGTCCGGCGCGAACGTCGAGAAGTGAAAGGTTCCGATTCCGCAGCCGCGACGGACCTGCTTCGCGATGGCTTCGACGCGCTCCTCGGAGCTGAGATGCGGGGCTTCCTCGTACTCTTTGAGATCGCCGTCCCGTCCGTCCGAGATGATGATGATGGAATCTGCGTCGTCGAGCGTGCTGCTGTTCGCAGGCCATCCGTCCAGGTGATATTCCACCCGCAACTTCTCGTGAAGGTTGGAATTGTCGAGCATCACCTTCAGCAATTTGACCGACCAGGAATAGTCATGGATTCCGTTTCCGACCGGTCCATGACTCTTCCTGCCGGCGATCAGAACGATTTTCTTCGTCTTCGACGAGGCGGCCTGCTCCTCTCCAGTTGCTGATCCGAGGAGGGCGGACATCAGGAGCATGATCGCGACCGACAGCCGAGCGAACGATTGCGGTGCGGAGTATTGAAGATTGATCATGACGGCATTCTTGTGTCAGGTAGGCGGAATCCGCAGAATGAGTAATTCCTGAGAATAACCGCTCGGAATCATCTGCAGCAAATCATTCCGATTCGCCGAGGTGAGCCGATGAGCAACCGGAGACTGCACAACAAGCCATGCTGCGCGAAACGGAAGTGAACGTCGGCGGAGTCTGTATCAACGTCGTCGCGGGGCCTGTTTCCGGACCGCCGCTGCTGATGCTGCATGGGGTGACCCGGCGCTGGCAGACTTTCGCAGCGATGCTGCCGGCGATTCTTTCGCGTTGGCACGTCCACGCGATCGACTTCCCCGGTCACGGCCGATCGGAG
Source organism: Planctomycetaceae bacterium (assembly GCA_050246455.1). Lineage (GTDB taxonomy): Bacteria > Planctomycetota > Planctomycetia > Planctomycetales > Planctomycetaceae > CAZVJA01. The sequence goes on along the minus strand of JBFWWA010000324.1, from coordinate 4,883 downwards.
CGAACCGCCGAACGATACCGGGTCGTCGATTACGTGTCGGTCGTCTCCGCATTCGTGCGGGAACGGTTTCCAGAGCCCGCCGTCATCTACGGCCATTCGCTCGGTTCCATGGTTGCCGCGGGCGTAGCGGCCGAATGTCCCGCGTCTGTTCGCGGAATTGTCATGGAAGATCCCCCTTTTGAAACGATGGGAAAACGGATCCGTGAAACCGCCCTGCATGGATATTTCACGCAGTTGAAAAGATTCGCCGGATCGACGCAGCCGGTCGGGGACGTCGCACGCGAACTCGCACAGCTGGAATTGCGCGACCCGAAAACAGGTGCTTCGCAGCGGCTCGGAGATGTGCGCGACGCAGCGGCACTCCGCTTCACCGCCGCATCGCTCGCGCGGCTGGATCCGGGGGCGCTCGAACCAGTCGTGCAAGGTGACTGGCTGCAAGGATTCGATTGGGAATCGATTCTGTCGGGCGTCCTGTGCCCCTCGCTCCTGCTTCAAGCCGATGACGCAGTCGGGGGAATGCTCATCGAAAGCGAAGCAGCCATCGCCGCGAAAGCGATGGCCGATTGCTCGCACGTCCGAATGAAAGGCGTGGGCCACCTGATTCACGGTACCAGGCCTGGTGAACTGCTGACGATCGTCATGCCGTTTCTCGAGTCGCTTTAAGTGTTGCTTCGCCGCGAGGAGATTCTGCGCTCATGAAGACTGCTACCGGAACGACCGTGATTTCCAACGGACAGCTCGTGGATGGAACCGGGGCTCCCCCGGTGCAGGACGGGATGCTGGTGATCACCGACGGGCGCATCACCTATGCGGGTGCGGCATCGGGTGCTCCCGTGCTGCCCGCCGATGCCCGGCGGATTGACGCGCGCGGCGGAACGATTCTGCCGGGGCTTGTCGAAGCGCACTTCCATCCGACGTACTTCAACGTTTCGCAACTGGAAGATCTCGATGTGAAATACCCGGTGGAGTACGTGTCGATCCTGGCGGCCTGCAACGCGAAGCTCGCGCTCGAATGCGGTTACACGGCCGCGAGAAGCGGCGGCAGCCTGTTCAACATCGACTTCTGGTTGAAGAAGGCAATTGAGACGGACCTGGTTCCCGGGCCGAGGCTTGCTGCCAGCGGACGGGAAATCTGCGGTGTCGGCGGCCTGATGGACTGGAACCCGGACTTCCGCAAGATCGGCATGGAAGGGCTGGTACTTCTCGTCAACGGACCGGATGACGCGCGCGCCGCAGTGCGAAAGCTCGTCAAGGACGGCGTCGAATGGGTGAAGACCTATCCGACGGGCGACGCAGCCGCACCGGATGCCAACGATCATCACACGCTCTGCATGACGTTTGAAGAAATGGACGCCGTCGTGCAGACCGCACACAACCACAGCTTGAAGGTCACCGGCCATTGCCGCGCCACTGAAGGTATCAAGAACGCACTTCGCGCCGGATACGATACGATCGAGCATGGCACGTTCATGGACGATGAGGCGCTCGATCTTCTTCTGGAACGAAACACCCCTGTTGTGCCGGCACTCCAGTTCGAATACGCAAGCATCGTGCACGGCCCGGAGTTCGGGATGTCTCAGCGCGTCATTGACGGACATCAGGAAACGCTCGACGGAGGAGCCGAAAGCGCGCGGAAGATTCTGAAGGCCGGGGGGCGTCTCGGCATGGGAGGCGACTATGGCTTTGCCTGGAACCCGCATGGAGACTATGCGAAGGAGCTGACGTTCTTCGTTGAACACGTCGGGTTCAGCACGCTCGATACCATCAAGTGCGCAACGAAAAGCGGGGCCGAGATCATGGGCAGAGGGGACGAGTTCGGCACCCTGGAATGCGGAAAACTGGCGGACGTTCTGGTGGTTGACGGAGATGTCGTCGCCGATATTTCGCTGCTGGAAGAGCGCGGCCGATTCCTCGCCGTCCTGCAGGGGGGTATCGTCAAAGCGGGCACGCTGGCGAACGCATCGCCGGAAGCATAAGCCCTCCGGTCCGAATCATTCAGCCTGTCGCAAGCGCGAAGAAGTTTCCCAGCGAGCTGAGCGCGAACCAGGCGATGGCGATGCTGCCGACAAGCAGCGCAACGAGGCCGAAGACGAGCGCACCGAGAAACAGCCAGTCGCCGACGCGGGCTTTTCGACGTTCGGAGCGAGCGGTCGCCGTGTGACGCTTCAGAAGCGCAACATTCTTCGAGTTCGATTTCCAGACGACGTCAAACGCGTCGCCGACGAACGGAACGGCGCCGAGGGCGAAGTCGACACCGATGTTCGCTGCCATTCGCGCCAGAGTCGCCTTCGACACACCGTGCCGATGCGCGGCACTCAGAATATACAACGATACGAGCGATGAAATGGCGTCGCCAATTCCCGGGATGAGGCCGACGAGGGAATCGAGTCCGAACCGAATGCGAGTGCCGGGAATCTCGAAAACGCTGTCCATCAGCTGAGCGATGAATTCGAGCTCCGATTCCAGATCATGACCCGGCTCAATTCGGACCGGCTCGACGCGCACGACCTTCGTGGTTCCCGGGTTCATTCCACTCCTGCTCGACATCGCAACTCTCCTGAAAAGTCGCGGTAATTGTACTCCGTCCGGGCCGAAAGGTCGGGCCATTGCCCCACGACGACCGCTTCCGATCGCGAAACTGCCGGCGAACGCCTGTTTTTCCGCAATTCGAAAATGCAACAAAGCGTATCAGCGACTGCCAACCGGCTCGACAGTTTGTGGAATCCGCCGCGACCGGCCGCAAGAAACCGAACCGGCCGAACAGTTTCGCGACATCCGCCCGCCACGGGATTACTATGGTGGAAGTCAGAATGGGTCGGAAGGGGCGATGAATCGGTTGTTCTCCACAAGTGAGGTCTTCGACTGATGCGAACGACAACAGGATCTCTGATCGGAACTCTGATCTTCCACCTCGCACTTCTGGGATGTGCGACAACACTTTCAGCGGCCGAGAAAGGTCTTCTGGCTGGAGCGGCGAAGCGGAGCATCGTCCCCCCGTTTCCAACGCACATGGGCGGATTCAACGACCGGCTTCAGTCGTTCGAGGGGGTCCATGACGAGATCTTTGTACGAGCCGTCGTGCTCGACGACGGCGCGACCCGACTGATTGTGATCGGGTCGGATCTGATGGCGATCGATGCAGAGCTTGTTGCCCTCGCACGAGAAAAAATATCGGCTGCCACCCAAATCCCGGCGGGGAACATTCTGATCAGTTGTGCGCACAACCATTCCGCGCCGTCGTACTATCAGAAGAACAAGCCGGGAGAGGCTGATGCCGAGCCGTCGCTCAAGCAGTTTCTGGCAAAGCAGTTCGCCGAAGCGGCCGTGGAAGCGTATCAGCAGCGCGTTCCGGCACGAGCCGGATTCCACGCGGGACGGCTGGTCGGCCTCACGCGCAACCGGCAGCAGAAGAACAACGACATGATCGACCCGCAGGTCGGCGTCGTTCGAGTCGAAGAGCGGGAAGGGCGAAAGACCATTGCCACGCTCTTTAACTTCACCGGCCATCCGGTCGTCATCGGATCGAAGAACCTGTTACTTTCGGGAGAATTCCCGGGCGCGGCCAGCCGAACGGTGGAAGGCGTGCTCGGCGGCATCGCCATCTTCACGCAGGGAGCGTGCGGCGATATCACCGTGAACCGCACCGGCGACCCCTTCCAGGAAATCGAACGGATCGGCCGAACAATTGCGGGCGAGGTGATCAAAGCGAGCGGTTTTATTTCCTGCACGGAATCGTTGCCGCTTCAGGCGGCCTCGCGCACGGTTCAACTCGCTGCGCGGCCGGTCGTCCCTTTGGCGGAAGCGGAGTCGGCGCTCAAACGTGGTACGGAAGCACTCGAGGAGGCAAAGAAGAAGGGGCTTGCGCCGGCCGCGATCCAGTCGATCGAAGATCGGAATCGGGTTCTGGAGATCGCAGTCAAACGCGCAGAGATTCTCGCGAAGGAGCCTTCCAAACGAGAAGAGCGGCTAACGGCCGAAGTGCAGGTCATGCAGATCGGCGAGGTGATACTCGTCGCGATCCCCGGCGAACTGTTTGTCGAGTATGCGCTTGAGATGAGATCGCGCGTCCTTCAGGATTCGGGGAAATCGATGTGCCTGATCGGGTATGCGAACGGATACCTCGGGTATATCGTGACACCCCGCGCAATGGAAACCGGAGGATACGAGGCGTCCATCACGCGACTGGATGTGCAGGGTGGTCGCGTCCTGACCGAAACGGCGATCGACCTGGTTCGCGGACTGAATATCAAATGACAGAAGGGGCGAGCAACGCTCGTCGGCAGGAAGAACGTCTAGTAGGAGTCGCCCAGTTCTTCCTGCAGTTCGCACCACCGTTCCTCCGCGGCCGCGATTTCGGCGGAGAGCGCCGTCACTTCCTCATGTAAACGCATTGCCTCGGCCGGGTCGGTCGTCGATGTGAACTTCGCGTTGATCTCTTTCTTCTGGGCATCGAGCCTTGCGATGGTTCGTTCAACGTTCGTCATTTCTTTCTGAAGATCGCGTTCGTTTCGCTTCGCCGGCTTCGAGCTTTTTGCGGCACGTACCGATGACGGCGCTTTTGCCATGCGGGCGTTGTTCTCCCGCTCGCCGTCGTCGATTTCCTTGTTGACGGCGTACAAGTACGCCTCGTAATTGCCGCGGTAGTTCGTCACTCGTCCGTCGCGCACCTCGATGACGGACGTCGCAATCTTCTGCATGAAGTGCCGATCGTGGCTCGTGAAGACCACCGTTCCCTGGTACTCGCGGAGCGCGTCCGCGAGCGCTTCGACCGTATCGACATCCAGGTGGTTGCCGGGCTCGTCGAGCACGAGCACATTGTGCTGGCTGAGCATCAAACCGGCGAGACACAAACGGGCGCGCTCACCGCCGGAAAGGACGGAGAT
>JBFWWA010000323.1:0-6038 GCA_050246455.1 Planctomycetaceae bacterium | reverse complement strand
ACGAAGGGGGAGACTGCTTCTCGTTCGTGCAGAAAGTCGAAAACATGTCGTTTCGCGAGGCGCTGGAACTCCTGGCGCAGCGGGCGAACATCGATCTGCCGACCCGCCGCGAATCGCGCAGCGACGCCGACGGCACAAGCCGCAACCGGCTCTACGAAGTGCTGGCCTGGGCAGAGAACGAGTTTCACGTCGCGCTCAAGACTTCGACGGAGGGGAAGGTCGCCCGCGAGTATCTTGCGTCGCGCGGCTTCACGAGCGAGACGATCGACCGTTTCCGCCTGGGCTACCACCCCCAGGAATGGGAGTTTTTACAAAGGCGTGCACGGGGGAAGTTCTCGCCCGCAGTGCTGCTGGCGGCCCGGCTCATTGCGGAGCGTCCCAATTCGCCCGGTTATTACGACTGTTTCGTCGATCGGGTGATGTTTCCAATTCACGACGCCGGCGGCCGGAGTGTGGCGTTTGGGGGACGCGTTATTCCCGGCAGAGAGCAACCCAACAGTGGGAAATACCTCAACAGTGCCGACAGCCCGGTCTTCTCGAAGAATCGGCTGGTGTATGGTTTAGATGTGGCTCGCCCCGCGATCGTCGCGGCCGGGACCGCTATCGTGACTGAAGGGTACACCGATTGCATCCTGGCGCATCAACACGGCGTGACGAATGTCGTCGGAACGCTCGGGACCGCGCTGACGGAAAACCACGTGACGGTGCTTAAACGATTCACGCAACGTGTAGTGCTGGTTTACGACGGCGACGAAGCCGGCCGCAAGGCGGCGGAGCGCTCGCTGCCGAAGTTCCTTGCCCAGGACGTCGATCTGCGGATTCTGACCCTTCCCGCCCCGCTCGACCCCGCCGACTATTTGACGCAGCACGGAGCCGACGCATTTCTGAAAATGGCGCACAGCGCTCCGGAAGCGTGGGAATACAAGCTGAAACTGAGTGCGGAACAACACGGCTTTAACTCGATCGACGCGCGGCATCGCGTGATGAACGAGATGCTCAACCTCATTGCCCATGCACCGCGGATGGCGGGAAGCGACCGGGAGAACCTGATTCTCGGCCGGCTTGCCCACCGTGTCGGCGTGAGCGAGCAGGTGGTCCGCAAGTCGCTCAAGGAAGTCCGTCGGGTGGCGAGCACGAAGCCGGGCCCGATCCAGAGAACTACTGACGGCGAGGGACAGAAGTCTGCGGTTTTCAGCGGGCGGAACGGCCGGCGAAGCCACGATGACTTGCTGGAAATGCAGTTGCTGGAGATCCTGTTAGCATCGCCGCAGTTTGTTTCGGAGATTCGACTGGAGATCTCTGCGGAAGAGTTTCGGAACGCGAATCTGCGGCAGTTGCTGCAGTCGTGTTATGACCTTGCGGAGGCGGGCATTGAGCCGGCGTTCGACAGATTGCTGGCGCGGTTCGACGAAGAGCCTGCGCTCAAGAGTCTGGCGGTGATGATTGACGAACAGGCGCGTCTGAAGGGGATTGGCGCGTTGCTTCGCGTGGATTCGGGATTGAATGGTCCAACCCGGCACCCCGCGTTTCTTACGGAGGCTATTGAGAAACTGAAATGGCGACGGCGACAGGAGAGTCACGAGCAGACGAAGGGACAGATGGCGCAGCATTCGGGGAAATCGAGTTCGCTCGATCAGGAGACCCGGGAGCTGTTGAAGCGTGCGGCGGAATTTCACGGCGAACGGGCGACGAAGAAATCGAAGATTTGAACCTGGAGGATCGACCGGTGCACCGACTTGATGAGACTCTCAACAACCTGCTGGTTGTCGGCAGAAAGCAGGGGTATTTGACCTTCACCCAGGTCAACGATTACCTCCCCGACGAAGCGGTGAATCCGGAGAAGCTCGACAATCTCCTGATGTCGCTCGAAGAGATCGGCCTGGAAATTGTCGCCGACAAGAAGCTCCCTTACGTGGCGCTTGAAAGCAAGCGGAAGGGAAAGAACGGCCGCAAGGCGAAAGATCCGGCCGCCGATTCAACATCCAAGCGGATTGACGACCCGGTCCGCATGTACCTGACGCAGATGGGAGAAATTCCTCTCCTCACCCGCGAGCAGGAAATCTCGCTCGCGAAGAAAATTGAAGTGACGCGCAAGCGCTTCCGCCGCCAGTTGCTCGAGAGCGACTACGCGATGAAGGCGGCGATCGACATCCTGACGAAAGTGCACACCGGCGAACTGCCGTTCGACCGGACGATCAAGGTCTCCGTGACGGAAGGGCTCGAGAAGAACCAGATTCTCGGCCGCATGCCGCACAACCTGAAAACCCTCGACTACCTCCGCCAGAAGAACCAGGCCGACTTCGCGAAGATGGTCGACCCGGAAGCGTCCGATGCGGAGCGCCAGGCGGCGAAGGAATCGCTCGCGTATCGCCGTCGCAAGATGGTCACGCTCATTGAGGAAATGAGCCTCCGGACGCAGCGGCTGCAGCCCTGCATGCGGCGCATGGAGCAGATTGCCGCCCGCATGACCGAGCTCGACCAGCAGATTCACCAGATGAAGCGGTTGAAGTCGGCGAAGGACGAGCGGTCGAACCTGCAGCGCGAGCTGCACGACATGATGATGATGACGCTCGAAACTCCGCAAAGCCTGCAGGCACGCGTCGACTGCATCCAGTCGCGTTTTGCCGGTTACGAGCAGGCGATGCGGGAACTGTCGGGGGGTAACCTCCGGCTTGTCGTATCGATTGCCAAGAAGTACCGGAACCGGGGCCTCAGCTTCCTCGACCTGATCCAGGAAGGGAATACGGGGCTGATGCGGGCGGTCGACAAGTACGAGTACCGCCGCGGTTACAAGTTTTCGACCTACGCGACATGGTGGATTCGCCAGGCGATCACCCGCGCCATTGCGGACCAGGCCCGGACGATCCGCATTCCGGTGCACATGATCGAGACGATGTCGAAGCTCCGAAAAGTGAGCAAGCGACTCTTGCAGGAGAAAGGACGCGAGCCTACGATCGAAGAAACGGCGGAGGCGGCCGGCGTCAGCCTTGAAGAGACGCGCCGCGTGCTGAAGATTTCGCGGCATCCCATCAGTCTTGACCGGCCTGTGGGAGAGAGCGAAGACAGCTACTTCGGCGACTTCATCGAAGATGAAGGAAGCGAAAGCCCCGTCAACGCCGCCACGCAGGAAATGCTGAAGGACAAGATCGACACCGTGCTCAAGACTCTCACCTATCGCGAACGAGAGATCATCAAGCTCCGGTACGGTCTGGGTGACGGTTACACGTACACCCTCGAAGAGGTCGGCCGCATCTTCAAGGTGACGCGCGAACGCGTGCGTCAGATTGAAGCCAAGGCGGTTCGCAAGCTGCAGCATCCTGTGCGCAGCAAACAATTGAAGGGGTTTCTTGACTCGCTGGCAGCGAACGCCAGCACATGACGACTCAACCGCCGGTCATCTTGACCGGCGGTTTTTTTGATCCCATTCCAAATCGCGACTGACGAACTTGGGGACGTTATCGCGTGTCGGAAGCGACGGAGAGCTGATAATGAATTCGACCGCGAACGCGCTCAAAGACCTTCACGATCTGCAACTGAAGCTGCAGGCTGTGCAGGAAGAGCTCGGCCGCGGCCCTCGGCAGATCAAGGCGCGCCAGCTGCACGCCACGAAAAAGACCGCGGAAATTGACGCGCTCAAAGAGCAGTTCAAGCAGCTTCGCGTCGCATCGGATCAGAAGAGTCTGCAGCTGAAGACGAACGAGTCCAAGATCGAGCAGCTCAAGATCAAGCTCAACGCGGCGGAGTCAAACCGCGAGTTCGATATCATCCGCTCGCAGATCGACGCCGACACAATGGCCAACAGCGTTCTCGAAGATGAAATCCTCGAGGCGATGGAAAAGGTCGACGAGGCCCAGCGGAAGATCAAGGAAGCCGAAGCGGAGCTGGCGACCGTGACCGCGGAAACGCGGCGCATCGCGACGGAGGTCGAATCGCAGGCGCCGGCCCTTCGAGCCCGGGCGGAAGAAGTTCAGGCCGCCCTCAAGAGTGCGGAGACCTGCCTGCCGGAAACGATTCTGGTGCAGTACCGCAGGCTCGTTCAGGCCCACGGTGCGGGGGCTCTCGCATCGATCCACAACAAGGCCTGCACCGCCTGTAACGCGATCCTGTCGCCGAACATGCTGATCGAGCTGAACACCGGCAAGCTGCTGTTCTGCCGCTCCTGCGGCCGCCTGATGTACCGAACCGAATCGAACTGACGACCGGTTCGGCGCACGGTGGAGTGACCGCAAATCGACGGTCGCCGCCGGTTCTCAGGGCCGCTCCGGCCCGGGGCATCGCGGTCCGGTTGTAACGGCGCAACCTCTGATGTTGCCGCTCGGCAACGCGCGCTGTGGTGCGTTTACAAAAACGCACACGCGGAAGCGTCATCCGGTCGCCCGTTCCGGCACCGCGAGTTTTTCGTTTCTCGGCAATTGCCTTGACGTTGCGCGCGATCGTGGCCGCGAACGGCGTGCAATCCGGCAATTGGTCCGGCCTTTGCTTTTCAGGCTGGCACCACTCGCGAGTGCTGCCGCGAGTTTCCGAACGACGACACGACGCCGCTTTCTCCAAAGCCCATTCACATCGCCCGCAGCCGAAAGCAGAACGATGGCCTCTCGCAAGGACCGGATGAAGCTTCACGACAGAGACGGCGTCACGGTGCTCGACCTCGGCGAAGTGGAAATCTGGGACGGAGCCGACCTCGCGCTCCTTCGCGAAACGCTGACGAATCTCATCAACGTCGCCGGCTGCCGCTCGATCGGCGTCAACATGAGCTACGTGAAGTACATCCCGAGCGGCTTCTTCGGAATGCTCTTTGACTGGCATGAGCACGGCGTTGCGATGCGGCTCTACTCTCCCCAGCCGCACGTGGCCCGCATGCTCTGGTTCCGCCAGTTCTTCGAACCGGAGAGCGACGTTCAATTCGTGCTGCAGAGCGAGCCGAAGCAGTTTCTCGTTCTGCATGATCCGCAGGAATCGGAGTGGGTCGAGGAGCAGGGCTGGGAAGAATCGATCGATGAGCCCGCAGTTGCGGCCGTCGCGAGACACAACTGAAATTGCATCACCGACGCCAATTGTGTGAATGCGATTCACGAGCCGGCCTCGCAGTCCCCAGACTGCGAGGCCGGTTCTTTTTTGGATCGAAGATCTCCACGACTGGGCTATCGCTCGGCGAGCAAGAAGAGGAAAACGGGAGCGATACGCCAAACTCATGGTGAAAACCATTAGGAAGTGTCGTAGGATCGACGCTGCCCAGTCAGAACACGCCGGGCGGCTTTTCATGCGCTTAAGGATCATTCTTTGCATCCTGCCGTCCGCATCATCGCTATTTGTCTGGCAGCTCTCGTGGGGGTGATTGTCGCCGCCGTCTTTGCCGTCGCCGTCGTATGGTTCAACAGCGATCTTGCCTTATTCATTATAGTGTTTGTCGCGCCTCCATTCGCATTTTACTGCGGATATGCGGTGTATCGGTTCACTCGCTCCAAGGACGATGTGCCCCCTCACTTCCGCACAATCGCGATTTGTTTCACAGCTCTTGCGGGAGCGGTTCTCGGCTTCGTCGCAACCGAGCTCATTCGCGTATACTTCCGGTTGAGGCAAACCGGTATCTCGTTGTTTGTCTCCGCTACATGCGCCTGTCTTTTCGGTTTCGCAGTGGCGAAGGTCACGCGTCCGAAAGACGAATAGGTGTTAGGTGGGGGCGTTTGAACTTTTTCAAAGTAGCCCACCACTGTATCTAGCCGGGGGGCTTAGCGCTGGAAGATGTTGCGCAGCCGGGAGGCCTCGCGGCGCGGCGGAAGAGCTTTGGGCGATTCCGAAGGGGGCAGAGACGCATGTTCGAGAATCTTCGCCCAGTAGCCTTCAAGCATCCGCGCGCAGTCGCTGTAGCGCTTCTCTTCCCATGCGAGCGTGATGGCCGAGTAAATTCGCGTCAGTTGTCGGACGTCGTCCTGCGACAACTTGCGTGCCTGGATGTCGACGTCGTCGATCCAGATCTTCCCCTGCCCCTGCATTTCGACCCGCACGCGGGCCGATTCCCAGGGACGGGGCGGGATATC
>JBFWWA010000322.1:0-6044 GCA_050246455.1 Planctomycetaceae bacterium | reverse complement strand
CCCGGCTCGCAGATTGTCAGTTGTCTCGCAACGAGAATTACTGCTTCATCACCGCCGACAGAATGCGCGAAGTGCTCGGACGCATGACGCGCGGGTCGACGAGCTCACCCTTGAGCAGCGTCGCGCGGACTTCCTTGCCGGAGATGAACAGAGGCTTCTCGTCCTTGTGCAACTCCATCAGATCGACGCGGCCGATCGATTCGTAGTAGGCCGCAAAGCCGACGTTGATCGGCTTGATCTTGAGGTCCCCGCCGAGCTTGTTGAAGATTTCCTGAGCGTCGAAGTCGCCCCAGATGGCGGTGCCGTCGGCGTACGGCGCGTCGGCATGTTTCCGGCCGATGACGATGTTCGTGTAGCCCATGTTCTGCCGGTAGATGGCATGCATCACCGCTTCCTTGGGGCCGCCGTAGAACATCTTGATGTCGAGGCCGAGGAGAATCACGCGATCGGGAACGCTCTCGCCGCGCTTGCTCCAGAGAGCGGTATCGCTGTCGCCGTCGCCGAGTGAGCGGTCCTTGATGAGGGCATCGTACGTCTCCATGCGGATTTCCGCGTTGACGTCGTCACCCTTCACTTCGCCGATGAGCGGATTGAGAACCGCGCCGGCATTCTTCCCTTCTCGGAGCAGAGTTTCGAGTCCGTACACGAGTGCGTACTCGTGGGCGCGGTGAAGCGGGTTGCGCGTCTGGAAGGCAACGACCGCGTCCCATCCCTTCTCGGCAAGAACCTTGCGGACTTCGCGCGGCGTGAGAACCGCTCCGCCGAACTTGGCATTCTTCGGCTGCGGCAAAGCCTTGATCTCGCCGCCGATGAGATGCGTCTTGTCGGCGTCCCCCTTGAGCACCATGTCGGCGCCGGGATGATCGGTCCGGTCGGTGCCGTACACGCTCTTGATGTAGCGGGGCTTGTCCCATTCGAAGACGTCGTTGATCTCGAGCGTTGCGACGACGTCGCCCGATGGTGCGGTGATCGCCACCTTCTGTCCCGCCTTGAGCGTCTTCGCGAGGTCGGCCGTTACCGGAAACGAGAGGGGAATGGTCCAGGCGTAGAGCTTGCCGTTCGATTCGATGACCGCTTCATCGAGAACGCGGTTGTAGACCTTCGAGTTCATCGGCCCGGTCAGCGGGCTCAGCGTTCCGTCGGCGAGGCGGTACACGGTCGAGAGATCCGCCGCCGAAACGGGAACCTTCGGGAGTTTGGCCGCTTCTGCCTTGAAGGCATCGATTTCGCCCGCGGGGACGGTGCGGCAGACAGGTTCAGTAAGACCACCATGCGGAGGAATCAGGTCAGCCATTGCGTACTCTTCTTCAGTGCGACAGACGATGGGAAAGAACGTGCGACACTTCAATCCGGGAGCCGCGTCAGCCCCGGAGCGGTCGGCCAGACCAGACATTAGGGGAACACCCGTTAAAGGTCAAGGAAACGTGGAAAGGGGCGGGTTTCCTCGTGAAAAGTGAGTGGAACGGTGCGTGAAAACCTCGGGCACCGCCTTCGGAAGATTCCCGCCGCGGCCATCGCGGAGCGGCTCGTTCATCAACGTGCGATCAGCTGATCGAGAATCTCGACGTAGCCACGTTCATCGCGTCGCTCCCACGCAGCAAGTGCGTGACTGAGGGACGCGACGATCGTATCGCTGACGGGGAGCGGCGTCCCACGGGCCGGGACCTCCGGGACAACCCGCGCGACGATCGCTCGCGAGAGCATTTCGACACCCGTCCCCGTCAGGGACGAGACGCGCAGCGCTCCGGCCGGAACAGCGCTCCCCCAGGCATCGGGAAGATCGCTTTTATGCGCGACGATGATCGAATCAGGACATGCGCTGATCAGTGCAAGGTCATCGTCGTGCGGCGCGCGGCTTGTATCGATGAGGAGGACCCGGCAGTCGGCATCGCGCAGTTTCCGCCGCGCGCGATCGATCCCTTCGGATTCAATCGCGTCGGTCGATTCCCGAATGCCGGCCGTATCCGCGAACTGAATCGGCCAGCCGTCGAGCGCTGTTTCGGCCGTGACGACGTCGCGCGTCGTCCCCGGCTCGGCGTAGACAATCGAGCGGGCGTAGCCGACCAGCGCATTGATCAGGCTCGACTTCCCGACATTCGGCCGCCCGGTAAGCACAACCTCCCACGGCTTCGTCAGATGCACTCCGAAGTTTGCCCAGCGCAGAAGCTGTTGAAGGGAATGCACTGCGCCTGGTGCAGGAAACGGAGCGCTTCGCAGTTCTTCAATTGCCGCTGCCAGAATTCCCGACTGCTGTTCGAGGAGGATCGTTGCGGTACGGATCGTTGTCGCATGCGCCAGAGCATCCGCACATTCCGACGCGAGGACGCCTTCCTGACCTGCCAGCATTCGGGTCCAGGTCGAGACTTCGGCACCGGCCGACTCAAGGTCATTCAGGATCCGTCTGGCGGCCGCTTCGCCCCCGTGGCAGTGAATCTCGATGTTCCGCTCATCGATGCGGCTGATGACGACTTCTTCAACAGCCTCATCCCCCCAGCGTCCGAAGACGATTCGGCCGAGATCCTGCGCTGCGAGAGGCTTCTCGTTGGCGGCGCGAAAGAAATGCTGCCAGCGCGCTTCCGAGCCGGCCTCAATTCCCTGCACGCGAATTGTGGCGACTGCCCCGCGCCCGCGCGGAGTGAGGAGCGCTGCCTGAACGGAAGATGACGTGATGTCGGACTTCATCGTGTCGTCAGTCCCTGCCGGGCGCGGCCTGCAGGCTTGCTGACTCTCAGCTCTCAACCTTTGAAAAGTTTCGAGTACTGGTCCTTCACCGCCTGGATTCCGGCGCTGATGATTTTGACATCACTCGCGGGGGAAACGAGTCGGCAACCCTTCGCAACCATGAGGTCCGCGTGGTCGGGATTCACGGTGACCGCCCCCCAATGCTTGCCATGTTTCTTGCAGGCGGCAGCGACGCGGTCGATCGCTTCAATGCACTTCGGATTGAAGAAATCGCCGGTGACGCCGAGGCTCTGGCTCAAATCCGCCGGTCCGACGAACAGAAGGTCCACGCCGTCGATGGCCGCGATCGCGTCGCATTCTTCAACGCTCTGCGCGGTTTCAATCTGAATGGCGACGAACGTTTCGCGGTTTGCTTTTTCGCAGAACTCCGCGGCGGGGAGTTTTCCGAACTGTCCGTCGTATCCGCCGGTGTTGAGACCGCGATTACCGCGCGGGTAGAACTTCGACCATTTGACAATCTGCTCCGCCTGGGCGGCGGTGAAGATCTGCGCCGCCATGATTCCGCCCCCGCCGGCTTCGAGGCAGCGCGTGACGAGCGCGTAATCGGTCGGGGCAATGCGGACGAAGTTATCGAGGCCGTGGCTGCGTGCCGCAAGCGTACTGACGGAAAGCTGTTCGATCGTGAAGCCGGTGTGTTCATGATCGAACCAGAGAGCGTGGAAGCCGCCGTTGAGCCCGATCATCTGCAGCATGTTGTGATGCAGGATCCGGCCGACGCCGACTGCCATCACAATTTCATTCCGAGCCAGCCGCGCCTTGATCGTATCGATCATGTTCAATTCCCGTCAGACGATTCTGTTGGATCAGGAAGTAGAGTTTTGAATCAGGAACCCAGGAAAGCAGGAATGAAGAGGGAGCGAGAATGGACGTTGGAGGATCGTTGATGGGGATGAACGCTGAGCGCTCGGGCCGCAATCCTCGACCATCCCTCCTTGTATTCTGACTCCTGGTTTCCTGGGTTCCTTATTAAACCCCTGCAATTGAGATCATCCAATGAACTCGAGCTTCACCGGGTGCGGGATGACTTTCGCTTTGTAGGCGCGGTCGAGGAGCGTGCGGACCGCTTCGCGGCCCCGTTCGCCGAAATCGAGCGTCCAGTCGTTGACGTACATTCCGACAAACTCGTCCGCCTTGCTCCGATTGAGGTCCCGGCCGTACTGAAGCGCGTGTTCGAGCGCCTCCGCCCGGTGATCAAGTCCGTACTGGATGCTCTGTTTCAGGAGCGCGGTGACTTCATCCATCGCCTGGCGACCGAGATTGCGGCGGATGGCGTTCCCGCCGAGCGGGAGAGGCAGCCCTGTCTCTTCGTGCCACCATTTCCCCAGGTCGACGATGAGATGCAGACCCTTGTCGCCGAACGTCAGCTGCCCTTCGTGGATGATGAGCCCGGCGTCCACCTTCCCCGCTTCCACAATGTTCAGAATCTCGTCGAACGGGTGGACCTCGTAGCTGAAGTCGTCGCCGAGCAGCAGCTTCAGGGTGAGGAATGCGGTCGTGAGCGTGCCGGGGACGGCGATCTTCTTGCCGCGAAGCCCCTGGATGTCTCCCGGCTGGCGGGCGACGACCATCGGTCCGTAGTTATCCCCCATGCTGGCGCCGCAGGCGCACAGAGCATAAGTATCGGTCAGGTACGCGTACCCATGCAGGCTGACGGCGGTGAGCTCGAGTTCCCCCTTGAAGGCGCGCCGGTTCAGCGTCTCGATGTCCTGCAACGTGTGCCTGAAGACGTAGTTACCGGTCTCGATTTTGTCGTTGGCGAGAGCATGGAACATGAAGGCATCATCCGGATCCGGACTGTGCCCTACATTGATGATGGTTTTCGTATCCGACGAGTTGGTCACAGGCATGAGTCGCATTTCTGACGGGGAAAGTTGGGAAGTTGAGAGCTCTGGGTGCAACCGGCTCTCTCAGCGGAGTTGCCAGCGTAGCGGTGCTTCCGAAGCCCCGCAACCGTCCCCTCGGGCGGAGCGGCTGCTCCGAACGGGGGATCATTTCGCGCTCGCGGCAATCGGGCTGTGGCGTTGTCGCACATCGATGGAAACCGGCGACCAATCGCGGTTCTTAACCCGCAGATCGTCGCAGGTCTGGTGAAGCAGGGTCATTGTGGCGACCTGGCAGTCTGGATTCGCGCGCGAGTTCAGTTCGGTGCTGTGAATCTGCGTTGAGATCTCCGACCTAGCTGAGTTGTCAAAACGGATGGAATGGCGGTGCTTGCGGTGCCTCTTCCGAAAGACGCTCTAAGCCCTTGCCTCAAAACATTTTGACGCGTTTTTTTGGCACAGACCCCGTCCGCTCCAGCAGGTCCATGAAGTGGCCAAAGAGGGGGTTTGAGCAAACCTCCTTGACGGGACTTACGACAAACTTCGGCAGACCCGGCCGCTCAATAAAACCCCGCGCCCCGCGCCGAAGCACGAAGCCACAAGCCAATACAAAATCAAGAGTTACACGCACTCCGATCGGCGACAGGTCGCCCCCTCAATTTGGATTTTCTTGAAGTTGTGGCCGCGCCCTCAAATCGTCTCAACTTCTGCAGGCGGAATTTCCGAATCTTTCAGAATAACTGCTATCACCGGTGCAACCGGTACAAATTCACTCCGCCGTACGATCGGGATAATCGATGAGAACGATACCGAGAACTGTCATCCTCAGCCTGATTGTCTTCTCGACAACCTGGGTTTCGATGGCAACGGCCGCAGAGCCGGGGATTACCACCCTCTCCGGTTCGGTCGCGGAACCTGCTGCGGGACAGACCCGTATGCAGGACACCGTCGGCTATGCCGTGTCCGATCCGTTCGGCCCGATCTTCCATGTCGAAGGGAACTTCGGCGACGGTCTCGGCTACGACACCGGGTACTGGGGTGGCGGTTTGATGCTTCCCTACTTCACCGTTCCCGGGAAGGGACTCTTCTTCGGTGCGATCGAAGGATCCGGCACCGATGATTCCGGCATCGTGATGAACCTGGGCGGCGGTTATCGTCAGTACGCTCCCGGCTGGGACCGCATCTTCGGCGTCTCGGGCTGGTATGACTTCGACAGCGGACATGAAGACGACTACAGCCGGATGGGTGTCAGCTTCGAGTCGCTCGGAAAGTACCTCGACCTGCGCGCCAACGGCTATTTCCTGCTCGATACCGATTCGAAGGAAATCTCCAACGGCCTGGTGGGCGATCCGTTCTTCCGTCAGAACTTCATCATCGGCCTTCGCCAGATCATCACCGAGATTCCGTATCACGGTGCCGACTTCGAAGTCGGTGGACCGGTTCCGGTGCTCGGCCGTTATGGTCTTTATGCTCACGCCGGTG
>JBFWWA010000321.1:0-6059 GCA_050246455.1 Planctomycetaceae bacterium | reverse complement strand
ATCGGAGATCGAGGCGACTTCCGACATGCTGATCCCGGATTCACCGGCGCGACAGAGACTCTCGCCGCTCAACTTGAGAAGAACCCGCTTGTACGACTGGCTGGGAGCTGCAGAACGATCGTCGGACATGACTGACTCGTCAACTTTCGAGGCCAAAAATACAGAAACCACGGGGCAGGCTAGCTCCCCGTGGCTTCCTTGTAAAGGATCACGTTCAATCGATCAAACGCCGATCACCCAGCGTTCGAACGACGTCGCAGTCAGTCCGTGCTCGGCGAGCGCCTGGCTGACGGTTTTCGAGTCGTCCTTCGCGAACGGCTGTGCGACCAGCACCCCCTGATCGTTGTAGAACGTCTTCATGCGGCCGTCGACGATCTTTTCGATGATGTTGTCGGGCTTGCCCGATTTCTTCGCTTCGGCGGTGAGCCGGTCGCGCTCGGCCTGAACGACCGCTTTATCGAGATCTTCCGGATTCGTGAACGACGGACGGAGGGCCGCGATGTGCATTGCGACGTCGCGGAGCACCGGCGCGGTCTTGTTGGCGCCGGTGGCCATGAAGAGGACGCCGTTCTTGCCGTCGTGATGGACGTACGCACCGACGGGGCCCGGGACGCGTGCCACGCGGTTGACGACGATCTTCTCGCGAATCTTGTTGACGATGTCGTCCCAGAGCTCGCTCAGCTTGCGTCCGCTCTTGTCGGGTGCGGGCTGCGCGAGGAGCTCCTCGGCGTTCTTGGCGCCGGGGCCTTCGAGCAGCTGTTTCACGAGCAGGCTGCCGAAATCGCTCAGGTTCTGACCGGTGGCAACCGGTGCCGATTCGCACTGGACCTCGACCATCGCCGCTTCGCTGCCGTCCTCGCGGACGAGCGTGAAGATGCGTCCTTCGAGAGTCGCGTTTTCGGCTCGCTTCTCGCGGACTTTGCCGACCTGTTCCTTGAGGATCTGGATTGCCTTCTTCTGATCGCCGCCGGCATCGACGAGGGCCTTCTTGCAGGTCATCATCGGAAGGTCTGTAATCTCACGCAGCTCTTTGACTGCCTGTGCCGAAATTTCCGCCATGGTTTCGCTTCTCCCCTCCGCGAGTTCGCGGAGTTCTTCGAGACGCCATTTCAATTGATCCGGCATCCGGTCCAATGCGACCAGAACCCGCCGGATCGTGTTGATCAGTAGTTGGTTTTCGCGTTCGAGCATCCCGGATGCGGCGCAGCAACTCTTCCCGATCGGGATCGTCGCCATCGCCGGCTGCCGTGGCCACTCGCATCGCACGTTCATTCTACGCACGCATCGCCCGCCGGTCCGGAATCGCGGGGAACCCCGGACTCGCGTCCGGGGCACGCCGATACGATTTCCGCAGCCGGCGACTATCCGAGCGACGGAATCGGCCGAGGTTCGTCTTTGGGAGACTCTTTCGGTTCTTCCGGAAGCTGAGAGCGCCCGTCGTTGATCGCGTCGGTCAGGTAGCCGAGGATCAGCCGGATCGAGCGGATGCTGTCGTCGTTCCCGGGGATCGGGAGATCGACCACATCCGGATCGGAGTCGGTATCGATCAGGCCGATGACCTTCGCACCGATGATCCGCGCTTCGCGGACGCAGTTCTTTTCCTTGTTCGGATCGACGACGACGATGGCTTCCGGGAGCCGGTTCATCGTGCGGATGCCGTTCAGGTTGCGATGGATCTTGCGATACTCGCGGAGCAGCGTCGACTGCATTTTCTTCGAGAACGTTTCCAGCTGGCCGGTCGTCTGGAGGTTCTCGAGTTCTTCGAGCCTTTTGAGGCGGCTGCGGATCGTCCGGAAGTTGGTGAGCGTTCCACCGAGCCAGCGCTCCGTGACGTACGGCATCTTGCAGGCTTCCGCCGCGTCATGAATGGCGTCGGCTGCCTGGCGCTTCGTGCCGCAGAAGAGGATCAGGCTCCCCTGAGACGAGACGCGCTGCAGATACTTCTTGGCGCGGAGCAGACCGCGAACGGTCTCTTTGATGTCGATGATGTGAATGAGGTTGCGCTTGCCGTAAATGTACGGCCGCATCTTCGGGTTCCACTTGCTGGTGCGATGCCCGAAATGAACCCCTGCATCGAGGATGTCTTTAACAACAATTTCCGACACTGTCTTTTCCTGTCCGCGAGCAACTCTCTCCCGACCTTGCAGCCGGACTCGTCCTTGGATTCAGGACCGTCTCGAGAAGTGACTCGACAATAGAACCAACCGAACCATGACAACGGGAAATCCGGATCGCGTGACCTCGGACCGGCGGGAGCGCGAATTGACGCGCACAACGACCACCTCGTTCTGACCGAAAGGCTTCGCTTGTCGGTAAGAACAGGGATGAATCGTACCGGTTCGCCCCCAAAGCGTCAAACCTTCACGAAACGCCGCGGAAATGGGGGTTTTTGGCCGCACCGCCCAGTGCAGAATACCGGTTCTCGATCGGGTAGAATCAACGCCGGTTGATGGGTTTTGGTTTCAGGAGACATGAGCCGAATGTCGTTCGATCGAAATTCCAGCCGTCGGAAGTTCCTGATTCAGGCCGGCAGCGGATTGAGTGCATTGGCGATCGCTTCGTCGGGATCCGGCGCGACCCCCGACTCCGATGAACAGCCACTCATCATCGATTGTCACGCGCACATTTACAGCGAGGATGAGAAAACTTACCCGACGATCGAAAAGCCGTACCCTCCGCCGGCGGGGAAGGGTACGGTCCCCCATTTGCGTGAGACACTGAAAACCCACGGCGTCCGGTACGCGACCGCCGTGCAGACGACGACCTTCTACAGGTTCGACAACCGGTTCACGGCGGATGCCGCGCGCAGGAATCGCGACATTATCGTCGGCATCTGCACACTCGACCCCGACGATGCCCATAGTCCGGCGCTGCTGGAAAAGTATTTCCGGGAATCGAACATTCGCGGAATGCGGAGCATCCCTGCCGCCAGCAGCAAGCTCGACGAACCGGGTGTCGACCGGTTGTGGTCGATGGCGGAGAAGCTCGGGATTGTCATCAACGTGCTCGTCGATCGCGAGAAGCGTGCGGAGATTGAAGCTCTCTGCGCGCGGCATCCGAAGCTGCGCGTGGTGATCGATCATTGCCTCAACATCAAGGCCGGGCCCGACCTGAAAGCGACACTCGCCGCTGTTGTCGCACTCGCAAAGATTCCGACAGTCCATGCGAAGCTGTCGTTTCTCTCCACCGGAAGTGCGGAAGCGTATCCGTTCCGCGACATGCACGAGCCGTGCCGGGGGATCATCAAAGCCTTCGGCCCGGAACGCTGCGTCTGGGGAAGCGACTTCCCCTGCGAACTCTGGACGCCGAAATCGACCTATGCGCAGAACTTGCGACTCTTCACGCACGAGCTTGGCCTGGAACCGGAAGCGAAGAAGCAGATTCTGGGACTGACGGCGAAGAGTTTGTGGTTCAGCGCTCCCTGAGGCGAGCCAGGGGTGTCGGCTCCCGGTTTCATCGTCAGGTCATCGGATACGCCACGAAGGGATGCTCGCAAGGATTCCCTTTCACCACATGCAGCACCCCGCGCGATGGCTCAGCGATGAGCGCAGCCACCGTCTTTCCTTCGGGGCCAAGCATCGGGTTCGCCTTCTGCTTCGGGAGCACAGACATTCCTGTCTGTGCATCTTCGATCGACCTCTCCGCATGACGGCAGATGCTCGTCGGATGCCCGGCGTGATCGCTGAGCATCGCCTTCATATCATCGACCGTGATCGAGCCGAACTTCGCACGGATGAGTGACCGCATCCGTTCGAGGCGTGGGAAGGAATCGGGCAGGCCCTGGGCGAAGTTTTCCTCGCAGGCGTGCGCAGCGCAGAGAAAATGATTCGAATGCGCAATGAAGCCGGCCCCGTCGTCATCGATCAGGTTCGGGCCGTCGCTTGTGAGTTCCACATCGAGAATGTTTCCGCTCCCTTCGCAGAGAACGTAATTGCCGTTCGAGCAGACCGGCACGCTTCGAAGGAGTGCAACGACCTCTGACACGCTCGACTGTTCGAGCATCATCCGTTTGATCGGATAATGCGAAAGGGCGAACTTCCAGGCCGGCCCGCCGCCGAGCGCATTCGCGAAATGCGCGACGCCGCGATCGTTCACGCCGTGGTAGCCGATCATCCCACCGAAGCTCCACATTAAAACTTCGGGCCGGTCGTCGGGAACGAGATGCAGCACGTAGCCATAGTCTTCGATTTCCGGGGGCGTATCGCTCGTTTGCCCGATCAGAATCTGGCCGTCGGCGGTTCCGCGCGGTCCGACGACGAAGGTGGTGCAGGCTTCATCGCGCAACTGGCCGAGTTCGCCGCGGAACTGGACGGCGAGTGCGTCCGCGGGATCGATGCTCGCACCTTCTGCGAGCCCGTCAATTTCCTCGAGCAGATGCGGACAGAACTTCGCGAACAACGGACGGAAAGCGAGCGCGCGGGTTCGAAGTGTTTCGCGCGAGACTTTCAACGACTGCTGCAGACTCTCGAGATACGCGCGAATCTTCTCGGCCGCTTGCTCGCCATGCGCGCGGCCGAGTTCCCGGGCGCTCCCGGATGCGTGGAAGAGGGGATAACTGTCTTGGAGTGGTGAACGAGACATCGCAGACTGACTCGGGCCCCCTCACCCTCCCCTCTCCCCCGGCGGGGAGAGGGTGAAGAAATGCGATGGATTCGATTATGCCCGCAGGCGGACCCAGCGCGTGTGCGTTACGCCGCGGCTTGTGCACCAGAAGTACGTCACGATCGTTCCGTCTTCCGCGCGATGTCCCGCCGGTTTGCCGAAGCCGATCTTCTGATGATGTGCGAAGAACGCGTCGCTTTCGGGTACGCCGAGGAGCGCTTCCGCACCGGCGTCAAACACCACGACTTCATTCGCGCGATCGAAGTTCTCGAGGTCGTCGCTCAGCGCGACACGAATGCCCTGTGGCTCGATGCGATGGTTGTAGATGGCCGCGACGCGACCGTCGGCGAGCGCAATCGGACTGCAGACCTGACCCGGGAGATTGGTCGGTCGAGGCTTCGACCAGGTCCGTCCTTCATCCGACGAGACGGACCAGTGGTTCAGCGTATCGGTGTGCGTCCCGTACTGATGCGTCCAGAACATCGTGTAGATGCGGCCGTCCGGCAATCGGCAGTTCATCTGGTCCCAGTAGAGGATGTCACCGGCGGGATCCTTCGCGACAACGGTGAGTTCGCCCCACGTTCGGCCCTGATCCCGGGAAACGACCATGCCGGCCATCTGGTTCGGCGGGCCGGTGTACCCTTCCGGCTTCCAGGTTTCGAATCCGTACAGCCAGCGATCGGGCGATGTGCGCAACAATCCACCGGCGCCGTTCCAGGTGTGCCTGCTCGGATCGAGATCGACCGGCACCGTTTCCGGACCGGTCCACGACTTTCCGTTGTCGCTCGAACGAAACAGCAGCATCTCGGGACGCTGGAGCGCTTCGCTGTTGGGATCGAAGAGCTGGCCGCCGGTTGCTTCGAAGCGCGTGGCGGTAATGACGAGCTTCCCCGGTGCAAACTCGGCAACGTCGGGGCCGCGGTACGACCAACCCTCTTCCTGGAGAGCTGCGAGGTTGTCGTTCTGTTGCGTCCACGTTCGGCCGCCGTCGTGAGAACGGAGCGCCTCAATGCGGTTGTCGGCCGAGCCGAGCTCGCTGCCGACATGCTGGCAGGCGATGAACGAGCCGTCGGACAGGGGCGACATGACCGGCATGTACGCCCCGCGTCCGGGCTGGTGCGAGAGTATCCCTTGATCAACGATCTGAAGCATCAGGTCTGACCTCGGATCGCGCTTCGAATACTTGTTATTCGTCGATGCTGATCAGCTCGACTTCAAAGACAAGGGTTGCGTTCGGGCCGATGACCGGCGGGCTCCCTTGCTCGCCATAGGCGAGGTCGGACGGAATGTAGAGCTTCCACTTCGAGCCAACCTTCATCAGCTGCAGCGCCTCGGTCCAGCCGGCAATGACCTGGCCGACGCCGATCTGAAGGGGTTCATCGCGCTTGACGGAGCTGTCGAACACCTTGCCGTCGAGCAGCGTGCCGTGATAGTGAGCTGTGACCTTGTCGGTCTTT
>JBFWWA010000320.1:0-6062 GCA_050246455.1 Planctomycetaceae bacterium | reverse complement strand
ACATGGTGGATGCCGCAAAGCTCGAAAGGTATCACGATGTCGTCGTGATTGACGACCCGGGAATTGAATTTCGGCGATGGCCATCGCGCGAGGCATGGCCCCGATTCATTCTGCAGCAGGAGACGAAGCTTCCGGAGTGGCTGTTGCTCAAACTGTCTTCACCAGTCGCCGCAGGGGACTTGTGGCACACCCTGGTGAGCGGACAGACTCAGGACCAGTTTCCGAAGCCTGCGGGTCAATGTGCCGCAATGCTTCGCAAAACGATCGCTGTTATTTCGATCAACGATCTTCGGCTTGATCCGATTCACGTTGCGAAAGGACTTTCCTGGGAACGAACCGCTTCCGACCTCGCGAGAGAGTTGCTGCACAACGGACACTTCGATGGTCTCAGAAAATTGAGATATGTCGTGGTGAGTCTCGACACGGACGGCGCACTCATCGCCGAATTCCCCAAGGACGGGGACTCCCGCTTTCGGCTTGTGTTTGATCCGGGACGTCTCGAAGGCGAGTTCAACGCGAGCATTCCCGGCGAGCTGATCGGTTTTCAGTCGTGCCTGGCCGCGGCAGTCGCTGCGCATCTCGCCATTGGCGATAACCTCCGGGACGAGTCTGCGGTCATTGAACAAGGAGTCGTGGCCGGACTGTGCGCGATGCGAACGTTGCTGACCTCGGGCCATGGTGCCATCTCCGAAAAGGGCGAAGAGGAGGGCAAACGCGGATTTCCGAAAGCGCTGATTGCCAAGGAGATTCTGAGCGACAAGCCGTCGTGGTCGTATGGAATAGTCGACGTTCCGGTCTCCGCGGCGTCGAAGTCGCAGATTCCCGAGTGGACGATAGTCGCGGGCAATTCCTCCTGTCCATCGAACGCACCCTTATGGGGGTTGGCACGCCGCGTTGCGGCGCGCGGTCTCAGCGAGCTCTATCGCACGCCGTATCTGAATTTCGGCAAGCTCTTCTCCGTCGATCGAGGCGAAATGGAAAGCCTTCGCACCCTGCAGAAACTGCTGCTCGACTATCGCGACGACAAATCGGCCGACAAGCCCTTGTCGATCGCCGTCTTCGGTCCTCCCGGAGCGGGAAAGTCGTTCGGTGTGAAGCAGCTAGCTGCGGCGGTTTTCAAGGACGACGTATCGCTTCTGGAATTCAATCTGTCGCAATTCAAGGATGCGTCGGAGCTTCACGGCTTATTTCACCAGGTGCGCGACAAGGTCCTTTCGGGGAAGACGCCGATCGTTTTCTGGGATGAGTTCGATACGAGCGGTTTGTTGTGGCTGCAGTATCTTCTGGCTCCGATGCAGGACGGAACGTTTCAGGAGGGACAGATCACGCATCCCATCGGGAAATGCGTCTTCGTGTTCGCCGGCGGGACCAGTTACCGATACGAGGAATTCGGCAAAGCGCCGGAGCGGCTGGCTCCAAGCGATGTGGAGCAGGAATTGAAGGCGTGGCGTAAGAACTTTGAGATCGATTTTGAACGAAAGAAGGGTCCTGATTTCAAGAGTCGCCTCTCCGGGTATCTCGACGTACTTGGCCCCAATCCCCGTGAGAATGTTCCGTGCGATCTCACGTACCCCGTCCGTCGCGCATTGTTGTTGCGGGTGCATTTGAAGGTGGCGGAGCACGATCGACTGATCATCGACAGCGGCGTGTTGAACGCGTTCCTCCAGATCAAGAAGTATCGGCACGGGGCGCGCTCGCTGCAGAAGATCGCGGAGCAATTGCGGCAGTCGAGCAGGACCGGAATGGAGTTCTCGCGCAGCGACCTTCCGTCGCGGCAGCAGCTCGATCTGCATGTCGATGCTGATGCGTTTCTCACGATTGTGGAGAGTGTCTGATGCTCAAGGACATCGATTACGAAAGCATCGCCGCGCAGATTCATCACTATTACTTCGCAAAGTGGTCCACCAGCAAGTTGCCTGCGAAATACGACGATTTGCCGGAGTTCATGAAGGAAGACAACCGCGCGGCGGCCCGGCGGATCAGTGACGTTCTCTCGATGGCGGGACTCTGCCTCGTCCGCAACTCGGGCCAGGTCTGGTCTGACGACGAACAACAGCAGATTCGTAGCGTCATCGACGAGAATCTGCGACTGCTGGCGGAAGCGGAGCACGATGGCTGGATGGTCACCCGCCTGCGCCAGGGATGGAAGCCCGGAGTTGAGACGGACTACGCCCGCCGAGAGCATCACCTCATTGCGCCGTACTCGGAGTTTAGTGCGCGCGTTGAAGCGATGATGAAGCATCAATGGAAGAGAGCCGACGAATCGAAAATGAGCGCGGATGTGCGGGAAGAGGCGAGGGTTCTGAAACCGACAGCCGAGAACATTCGCGTGCAAGTGCAGAAGGCCATTGAGAAGGACAGCGACTCGGTGCGGAATTACGTCGAAATTATCGGCGGGACGGATTACCGCATCGTGCGGGAGAAACACACGGACGCGAAGTGCTGATCTCCTGACGAAGCGTCGCGTGTACGTCGTCTGTAACCTGGCCAGAATATTTTCCCGGGTCACGTCGCTCCGTTTCGTGGAAAGTACTTATGCATCGGGCCATTTCAGCGCAATCTTCGCATCGCATCCCTCTGATCATCGGTGTCGCCGGGCATCGGAATCTTTGTCCGGATGACGTTGCCGCGCTCAAAGAACGTGTGCGCGAAGTGTTCCGTGAGCTGCGTCAGAAACTGCCCAATACTCCCCTGGTCGTTCTGTCGCCACTCAATGAAGGTGCGGACCGGCTTGTGGCCGATGTGGCGCTCGAGCCGGAAAGTGGCGCATCGCTGATCGCAGTGTTGCCCTGGCCAGAAGAAATCTGCCCTGAAGGGCGATGCCGTTCCGGCGAGCGTGCGGAATTCGAGCATCTGCTGTCGCGCGCGTCCGACATTATCTCCGTTCCGCTGAATGAAGACGAGAACGTGCAACCGGAAGGCTTGTCGGAATCGGAAGAGCAGCGGCGCGCCCAGTATCGATATGTCGGGAAGATGATTGCGCGCCACAGCCAATTGCTGATTGCGCTCTGGGATGGACGGGAAGCCGAGCAGAGCGCGACGTGGAGGGTCATCCAGTGGCAGAGAAACGGCGTCACTGCTCCCTACGCCGCGAGAATCGGCGAGCTCGATGATGCCGAGCCGGGGCCGATCTATCATATCGTCACGCCGCGCAGCGGGTCCACACGGCCTGCGGATGCACTTGCGCTCAAGCTCCTGATTCCCCAGTCCCCCGATGGCGAGGTGATGAAGAAGGCGGCGATACTGAATGTCTGGGAACGCATTGATCGGTTCAATCAGGTCAGCACGGAGATCGCGCATCGTTCCGGCGAGGCGGTCCAGCGAAACAAGGGATACGTGGCGGATGAAGCCGTAGCAGCGAGGCTTCCGACGCCGCTCAAGGTACTGCTCGACTACTTTGCACTGGCCGATACCGCCTCGCAGGAATATCAGAACCGGACGCGTCGCACTGTGATATGGCTGTTCGTTCTGGCGTTTGCTTCGGTGATCTCGCTCGAAGTTTACGCGCATTTCGTACCCATCCGTCCTGTCTTGCTGTTGCATCTACTTCTGCTGGGAGCGGGATTTGCCTGGTATGTGCTGGCTCAAAGCCGGGAGATTCAGGGGCGATACCTCGATTATCGCGCGTTTGCGGAGGCCCTCCGCGTACAACTTTTCTGGCGATGGGCGGGGCTCTCCGATTCAGCAGCCGACCACTACCTGCGCCATTTTCGCGGCGAGCTCGACTGGATTCGAACCGCCGCACGCACCTGCTTCCTCATGTCGGGATGTCATGACGGGAAGGCGCGCCCCGCAACCGCTTCCGCCGATATGCTGGCGGCGATGCACGATGTGCGGATTCGCTGGATCGAAGATCAGATGAATTTCTTTACCAAGAACGGAAGACGAGATGAAGAAAGCGAACGAAAGTTCGACAAAGCGGCATTATGGAGTTTTATTGCGGCGATTCTGTTTGCGGTTGTGCAACTGATGCTGTCTGAGTTGAACCACCTGGTGATTCTGCTGCTGTTCGCATCTCTCGTCGTCGCAGCCATGCTGGAAGACTACGCCGACTACCGGGCATTTGCGGTTCAGAGTCGGATGTATCATTGGATGGCGCATCTTTATCGCCGGGCGAATGATCGTCTTCGGGAACTGCTCGAGTCTGGAGCAGCCGTGACTGAAAAAGAGATGTCGACGTCGCAGGCTCTGATCTGGGAGCTGGGGAAAGAAGCACTTGCCGAGAACGCCGATTGGGTTGTGCAGCATCGCCAGCGGCCGCCGGTCTGGAAGTCTGCGTGACGCTGCGCGAGAGATTTGCGGGTGCGGACATTGCCGGACCTAGGACTGTTCACCGCTTCGAGGTGCTCCTACAATTCCGCAACTGTCTCTCCATCCCTGTGCGAGAACTCTCATGACCGAACCGGCTGCTCACACTCCGTTGTCGAACAAGGCATTGCTCGACGAAGTGAACTCGGCCGGACTCTGGTTTCGTGCCCGGAAGACCAAACCGCTCTGGGCGAAGAGGCTTGACCGTGACGACGTCGTGACAACTCTTGAGGGGACCGAACGGGTTTCCGCCGGAGATTACCTCTGTCGCGGGCCCGCCGGCGAAATCTGGCCACAGAAGGGGGCGCGGCTGGAAAAGACGTATCGTGCCACGAACGAACTCAACGCCGAGGGGTGGCGACGCTTCGAGCCGAGACCCGATGCGGAAGGTGCACTTGCCGCGCAGATGTCCCATCCCTTCACCGTCCAGGCCGCGTGGGGGGAGCTGACCGGTAAGCCGGGCGATTATCTTGTGAAAGACTATTCCGACCACGCCGTCGCATACCCCGCGGACGTGTGGATCGTCGATCGCGTGATTTTCGAAGCAACGTACTCGCGGATGTGACGGCCTCTAAACTGCGCCGTCGCCGATTTGTGATCCGCGTCTTCCCCGCCGGAAAGTTGTTGACTTGCAATTTTCCAGCGAGTCCAATGATCGTTGTAGCGGCCAAGTGTACGTCCGTTCTGTCGAGATCGTCGCGTTTTTAACGCGTCAGTAATCTGCTGCAAAGGGTGATGACCGATGGGGGACAAATTCGACATCTTCTTCAGCTACAACAGCGACGACAGCGTCGAGGTTCATCAACTGGCAGAGCTTCTCGCAAAGCCGGGCTTCAAAGTCTGGACGTTTGAACGACAGGGGATGTTCGGCGAGCGATTCCTGGTGAAGCTCGGGAACATCATGAAGGAAGTCGATTCCGCAGCAATCCTCATCGGGAAACATGGACTGACCGAGTGGGTTGAACTCGAATGCGAAGAATGCCTGCGTCAATATCACAAAAGGCAAATGCGAATCATTCCGGTGGTGCTCCCTGGAGCAGCATTTCCCCCGAAGTTGCCGTTGTTTATTGACGGCTTTCCGTGGATCGACCTGCGCAAGGGAATCACAGAAGAGGGAATTGGCTCGTTGCTACAGGCGCTGGGAAACCCACGATCCAGGGTATCAACCAATACGAAGAGGACGAAAAGGCCCGGAGCAAAGAAACTTGACGTACCGCTCGAGTCAGAATGGATGGTTCAGGCGGCAAGAAGGAATCCCGCATTTCTGACAGCAATTCACCAGTTGCACGATGCGATTCAGAACAACCCCAAGGTGGACCCAGGGTCTGAGGTGGTGATCACGCTGTATGCGAAGTCATTCCCGGAAGAAGGGGTGGGTTCGTTCGAGTACGATCTGATTTACTACAGAAACGTCATGGACGATTCTCCGATGTTCGGACCGACCGTGAAGGATGACGATCGGACGAAGTTCATTGAAAACGAACAGAAACGATACGACATCGGCCTTGTCGGGGAAGGTAAGCCGGGCGGTTTCATCGCCCGTGAAGGAATCAAATCGTTTGCGAAGTTCAAGCTGTTGAATGATCACTGGAACACGAACGATCCATGGTCGACTGGAACACCGTCGTCAAGGGCAATTGAAGGGCTGCTGTTCATCAACGGGCGCCACAGGCCTCTGCCTGACAGTGTTTTCAAGACTCCGGAAATTGCGACGCTCCTTGCCAGGATTACGGAACTGACGTCTGAAATCAGTG
>JBFWWA010000319.1:0-6111 GCA_050246455.1 Planctomycetaceae bacterium | reverse complement strand
CATGCCGATCGGGACGAACGAATCATCGAACAGCGTGACGAAATGTTCGAGAGCGCGCGTCTTCGGCGTCGAGGTGCTGTTCGGCTGGCCGTTCACGACGCTCGACCTTCCGACGCAGTTTTCGGCACACGATCAAGTCCGTCCATGATCGCGGCGATGACGCGATCGACATCGGCATTGGAGAGCTGCGGGTACATCGGCAGGCTGAGAATGCGGCTTGCAACCCGCTCCGTTTCGACGAGCGGCGACGGACAGGAGGCTCGGTTCAGATACGCCGGCTGCCGATGGACCGGAACGGGGTAATGAATGCCGGTCCCGATTCCAGCCGCTTCGAGCGACTTCCGTAGCGATTCGCGGTCGTCGCATTCCACAACGTACTGATGCCAGACCGGGCGCACTCCGTCGCGGACCTTCGGAAGTTGCAGCGATGTTCCCGAGAGTTCCTGCGAGTATCGCTGCGCAATTTCCGCGCGCCGCCGGTTGTCGGCATCCAGATGCGCAAGTCCCACACGCAAGATCGCCGCCTGCATCTCGTCGAGCCGGGAGTTCACACCGGCAATCGCGCTGACGTAGCGGTCCTTCCAGCCGTACTCGCGAATCGAACGGACGCGCGCCAGCAGGTCGGCATTGTTTCCGGCGACAAGTCCTCCATCGCCAAGCGCCGCCAGATTCTTCGTCGGATAAAAACTGTACGCGGCGAGGTCGCCGAATGTTCCAACCTTCCGATCGCCAACGGCCGCTCCGTGCGCCTGCGCACAATCTTCAATCACGAACAAACTGAAGCGTTTGGCGATGCGGCAGATCTGTTCGATTTCCGCAGGCTGTCCGTAAATGTGAACCGGAACGATCGCTTTCGGGCGCACGCCGCATTGAATCGACGCTCGATTCAATTCCGATTCGAGCGCCAGCGGCGACATTGTGTAGGTCGTCCG
The DNA here is from genome assembly GCA_050246455.1 of Planctomycetaceae bacterium. Taxonomy (GTDB): domain Bacteria; phylum Planctomycetota; class Planctomycetia; order Planctomycetales; family Planctomycetaceae; genus CAZVJA01. Next base: position 5,179 of record JBFWWA010000319.1, on the reverse strand, counting down.
GTCGATATCGATCAGGATCGGCGTCGCGCCGGCTCGTTCGATCGCCGCCACCGTCGCGACCGCGGTGTGCGAAACAGTAATCACTCCATCCCCCGGACCGATCTCGAGCGCCCGGAGCGCGATCTCGACGGCGTCGGTGCCGCTCGCAACTCCGACGGTCCCCGCAACTTCCAGCCAATGCGCGAACTCCTTCTCGAACGTCGCGACTTCGGGACCGAGGATGTATCGGCCATTGGCCAGCACGCGCGCAATGGCGGCGTCGATCTCCGCTTTTCGTGCGAGATAACCGGCGTGCGGGTTCGCCTGCAGAAGGAACGGCGGATCGGGCATATCAGAGATACTGTTTGAGATGGGAGCGGTAATAGTCGAACGTGCGCGCGAGTCCGTCTTCGAGCGGAATCGTCGGCTTCCAGCCGAGCGTTGTGCGGATCAGCTTGTCGTCGGCGTAATAGTCGCCGATGTCGATTCGTTTCCGGTCGGCCGGGAATTCCCGCTGCAGGAAGTTTCCACCGCCGTGGATCTTCACCATCAGTTCGGCAAGTTGCTTCAGGCTGACAACTTCACACCCGCCGAGGTTGAAGACCTTGCCGCGCGCCTCGGGTTTGATCGCTGCGAGCAGCAGGGCATCGACGCAGTCGTCGACGTATGTGAAATCCCGGAGTTGTTCGCCCCCCCAGACTTCAATCGGTTTCCCCTCGAGCAGGCAGCGGATCCAGACTCCGACGAACGTCTGACGCGCGTCCTTGATGCGCATCCGCGGGCCGTACGTATTCGTGAGCCGAAGTGCGGACGCCCAGATGTCGTGGACGTTGTTGTAGAGGATGTGATACCACTCGCCCGCCAGCTTGTTGATCCCGTTGACGTCGACCGGGCGGAGCGGATGCGTTTCATCGACCGGGAGCCGCTCAGGCTTTCCGTAAAGCTGCCGGGTGCTGGCGAAAACGACGCGGAGCGCCGGGTTGTGTTTGCGGCAGGCTTCCAGAATGGAAAGCTGCGCACGGCAGTTGATTTCGAGATCGGTGAACGGGTCGGTCATCGAATCGAGATGACTTGTCTGCCCCGCGAGGTTGAACAGAAAGTTCTGCCCTTGCACATGATTCTGCAGGCTGTACGCATCGCGCACGTCGGAGATGTTGACGTGCACGCGGTCGGCAATTCCATCGATGTTGAACCGGTTGCCGCCGTATTCCGGAACCAGGCTGTCGACAAGCGTGACCTGCGCGCCAAGATTCAGCAGGCGGCGGGCCAGATTCGAGCCGATGAACCCGAGCCCCCCGGTGATGAGGACGTTCGTGCCATCGAATTCCTGAAACTGTTCGTTCGTCGCCACGTCGATCAATCGCCTTGAAACTTCCGGCGAAGAAACCCGCCGAGCCGCTTCCGAAATGTCCGAATGCCGTGTCCCATCCTGCCGCGGCGCATCGCTTCCTCGATCCGCCGTTCCGATTCCTCTCCCAGCTCGCGAAAGATCGGATCGGAAAATAACGCCGCTGCGCGCCCCGCCAGATCGAGTGCGAAGCCGTGCTGATTCTTTTCCGTTGCGATCACCCAACCGAGCAGCCACTCGCGAATGCCGAACGGGCCGTCGCCGCGAAAGGTATTAAGACAGGTCATTTCCACCCAGCCGGGGGAACGGGGGAGGACTTCCCGCGCGAGCTCCCGATCGGCATCGCTCCATCGATTCGCGCGTGCAGCCGGTATTCTCAGCGTACCAAGAACGCGGAGGTCGGACACCCAGAATTCGGGACGATCCATCGCCGAAAGCGTCGCCGACAGCTTCTCCTCGCCGCTGTACGCATCAATGATTCCCGGCTCGAACTCCGCCGCCAGAACCCGCCTGCAGATTCCCTCGCCGAGACTGAGAAACAGCGGCAGATCGGTCCCCTGCGAGTCGCTTTTGAACCAGTCCACCTGGGTGATGTTCAAATCGCCTAGCACCGACGAGAGTTGCCGGCAGCGGACGCGCGCGGTCCGTTCGACCTCAAAAAGGCCTGCGAAGTCCCAGTCGGCAAGCGCGTTCTGATCGGGCGGAAGGAGACTCGAACAGTAGGGTGAACGCGTCAGGTAAAAATCGGCTTCGGCGACATCATCAGCGACGGCCGCGGCCGGAAGGATGTGAAGCGTTCGATAACCCGCCGCTTCCCCCTCGACCTTCCGCATTTCGCGGCTATCGGGGTCAAAAGCAATACAGACCGACCAGCGCGCAATTCCTTTCCACGCGGCGTGCGTCCCCCCCGACGCGCCGACTTCGACGAGCACGGGGGGCCTCTCGGCGAACTCCGGCCGATTCAGTATGCGTTCAATCATCCTCGAACCGCAGTTCCATAAGAAACCCGGTGTCGCGCGCCGTCGCTCCGTCGATTCGAATCGGCCCCGCGAGCGCATCGAACTCAAAGAGAAGATTGTAGCGGCCCGCGAACCGCGCGACTACGTTTTCGCGATTGAGGAACCACGCAGGGTAGCTCAGCTCTTTCCCGTAAATGTGAGCGGGGACGTGTTGAACGGTCAGCCGGTCCGGCTCTTCCGTCAACAGCGGCGTGCGATCGACGATGACATGCTCGATGCCGCGCGCCACAACGTCATCGAGCAGCGCGTACGGATTCTCGACATAGGGGAGCACGCTCGACAACAGCACAACGTCCACGCCCCCCTCCGCGAGACAGGCGTCGATACTCTCGAAGAACCGGAGTTCGTTTGTCTGAAACCGGCGGCGGCCGCATTCCACGAACGACGGTTGTTCGACGACGTTCCAGCGGATCTCGTCGAGCCTGCTCAGGATCCCCCGGCATTGAAAGTAGGTGCTGCCGAGCGATCCGCCGATATCGAGCACGCTCAATCGATGCCCGGCGACAGACGCCCGGAGCAACCCGACGAGAACCTGATGGGGATACGGAATCTGATCGAACAGGACCGAATCGCGCTCAGCGACCGCTTCACCGCGAGATACCTTGTCGATTGCTTCCGCTACCCCGTCGACGATCATCGATTCGTGATATCCGTTCGACTCCCGCAGCGCATCCTTCCAGCTGGCGTAGTCGCCGGTGTACCAGACCGCCTGATCGACTTCCCCTTTGAGGAGTCGCTTCACGTTCGGCGGAAGCCAGCCCGCGAGCCAGGATTTGAGAGGATCGGCCATCAGCGGAGATTCCCGACGATTGCGACGAGTTGTTCCATTCGTTGCCGATACGTGTGGTCGCGCAGCGTTCTCTGCTGCCCCGCCCCGGCAATCGATGCGCCGGCATCCGGGTTATCGAGATAATAACGAATCTGTCTGATGCAATCGTCGACCGACTCATAAGCCGCCACTTCGCGACCGATCTCGAACAGATCGCCGAGGTTCGTCTTCAGGTCGGTGAGAAGCAGCGTCCCGGTGCCGGTCGATTCGTACAACCGCATGTTGTTGGCAAACTCGCCTGAAAGTCCGATGTGATGATTCAGCGAGATGCGGGAACGGCGGTGGATGCGATACATCTCGACGCCCCAGGCCGGCCCCTGGTACGCGAGGCGAATTGCAGACGATGCTGGAAGTTCATCGACTCCGTTCCCCCAGACTTTCACATTGAGTTGACTGCAGATTTCCTCAAGCCATTCAATCCGGTCGGCATGATGGGCCGAGAGCGTGCCGACAAACGACACGTCGATGTTCCGATCTCGATCGGCAGCGGAAGTGCGTGCTTCGTCCGCTTCCAGCCGTTCGAGAACACTGGGATCGAATGCGAGGCGAAACAGCTCTGCCCGCACTCCGGCGCGCCGAAACCGTTCGACGAAATTCGGGAGCGATGAGAGCATCAGATCGAACGGGCGGAGATCGACATCGGTATTCAGGGGGGATGCAATCTGCCCGACGAGGAGCCGGTAAGTTCCACGCATTCGCTTCCAGAATTCAGCGTCGATATCGGCGATGGCATGCGTGAGCAGGACGTCAGGCCGGTAATGCTCAATTTGCGCCGCCAGAATCTCGAGGACCCACCGATTCTCATCACGCGTCAGCCACGGGATCCACCCGCGCCGCAATTGAATCGCAAAAGGCTTTTCGTCCGGCAGTGGAATGCCCCGTTCAGCGGCCCAGGTTCGTTGTAACGCGCGGTTGTTAATATGCACTTCCGTCGCGTCGTGGCCGAGTTCCTTGAGACGCCGGGGGTAGAAATCGGATACTCCGAAGAGCGTTTCGTTCCGAACTCGCAACTGTTCGTCGTAAGCGCATTCGGACAGCCCGGGCCGGGATGCGTAGAGTTCGTCGAGAAAGGCCGGGTAGTCGGTGTTGACGATCAGAAACTTCATGGTCCCCGACCACCCGCGCGACGATAGAGAACATCCTGGCGCGAAAGCTCGGCGATCGGTTCGTAGTGTGGACGAAGGAAGCGATCGAGCTCGTCGCGAGAATGCGCCTCGATGAGCATGAATGAGGGATGATAGCGGTCGAAGTCGAGCCCGCGCAGAGCTTCGAGCTCGTACCCCTCGACGTCGAGTGACAGGAAATCGACATGGAGAATCCCGTGCGATTCCAGGATCGAAGTCAACGTTCGCGCGGGAACAGTGAGCGAGTAGGTCTCGATCTTCTGGAGCTCGCAGCCGCGCTCAATATGCTTCCGCTCCGTTTCGTCGCACTTCATTGCCCCCTTGACGAGCGAAAGCTGGCCGCAGAAACGCATTTCAATTGTCGGCCCGGTGTAGTCGGAGGAAACGAGAGCGCAGTTCTCGACGTAACAGCGCGGCCTGTTTTCGGCGCAGAGCGCCGCCTGCTGCGGAAGCGGTTCGATGAGCAGCCCCGACCAGTTGCGATACTTTTCGAAATAGAGGGTGTTCGAGAATTCGATTCCGTCGTTCGCCCCGGCTTCGATGAAGAACCCGTTGTCGAAGTCAAGATACCGCCGCAGCTTTCGGTCGATATCGTCGAGGGCGTACGATTCACCCGATGCGACATCGCGAATCTTGCGGTAAATCCGGCTCGCACCGCCGCGCAGCACTTCGCGAAGTCTTCCGTTGAGCGATTGCGCCCGTTTCGCGCGGGTCATTCCAACACCTCGTTCACGTCATCTTGCCGAGAACGGCCTGGTCGTGCGCGACCGGATTCGCCGGCTCCGCACCCCCACTTAAGTATACGCCGCAGAGGGGGGCGAGTCGTGCACTCAGCGGGGAGTCACGGATAGTGTCTGCAGGCCGGCCGGGAGGAGATGCG
>JBFWWA010000318.1:0-6119 GCA_050246455.1 Planctomycetaceae bacterium | reverse complement strand
GTAACCTCACGATTCCCGATACGAACAAACATGTCCCGGTCCATGCCCGCTTCAATCGCCTTTAAGATGCACTCGGCATGGGACATCTCCAGCCGCAACCTCGCGTCGCTGTCAACGCAGAGGACCATGCGTGGGCCAGAGAGCGCGTGGCGGACCTCGGCTCCCCGACACTCGCCATTCATCCCGGCGCGCGCTGGATCACCAAGCGATGGCCCGCCGAACGATTCGCAGCGGTCGCCTGCAAAGCGATGCGCCGCTACGGATTCTCGACCGTGATTCTCGGCAGCGGCGACGAACGCCCCGTCTGCAATCAGCTCGAGGCGGTCGTCCGAAAGTTCAGCCCCAACGGCAACATTACGAACCTCGCCGGCAAGACATCGCTCAAGCAGCTGGCCGCACTTCTGGCATCGGTCAACGTCGTCCTCACAAACGACTCCGGTCCGATGCATCTGGCTGCCGCCGTGGGGACCCCCGTCGTGGGACTCTTCACTTGTACGAGCCCGGTTCGCTCCGGCCCCCCCGGCACGCAGCATCAGTGCGTCACGACGAAGCTTTCGTGCGCGGCGAGCTACCGCAAGCGTTGCCCGTACCGTGGTCGAAAACATCTCGCGTGCATGGAAGAGCTCGACATCGACCGCGTCTGGCAGGCGTTTGTCCGCGTGATGGAAGCGAACTTCGACCTGGCCCGCGCCGCGTAGTGTGCGCTCCCAATCGGGGCGGGCGTCAACCCGCAAGAGGTCGCGGCAATTCCGCCGCGGAAGAAAAGCCTCGTGTGACTTCGTCACATTGATTGCACAGCAGAGGGTGTCCGGGATTTTGAAACAATCCCTATGCGAATCCGGGGCACACTTCGTTTTGCCCCGGCCACTCGAATTCGAGCCAGAGTATTTCGACACTCATTCCCGGTGATTGTCCCGGTCGGGAATTCCCGGACGGCCTCTGCACAGCAACCGGTCCCACCCGGAAAGTGTCGTCCCAAGAGCACATGCCGTCGCCGAGCCGAGGGCATGCCACCCGACGCTTTTTTTTGGAGCAAAGACATTCTTGTCTGTGCATTTCCTGAGTCGATAGCCGTTCGGCACAGACAGGAATTTCTGTGCTCCGAGGAAGTCTGGGCGGCGACGCTAACTTGCAACATGGGACGTGCCCGATGTCCTTCGTATCGTTGCTTCCCAACGCTCCTCACTCCCCTTACGATGGAATCAAACAGCGACGATGAGCTCGCTGTGTTCCCTTGAGCGTGAATTTGGGGATTGGCATGCGGTCGATTCTGCTGGCGGTGATTGCCGTTCTTTTCGTGTGTGGAGAAGCGAGCGACGCTCTCGCGCATTTCCTCTTCATCCGCATCAATGCTCCGGCCGAGGCGGGCCGTTCGGTCGAAGTCTTCTTCAGCGAGCTTGCGGAAGCGGGTGATCCGCGGTTCATCGACAAGATTGCCCCGACGCGCCTTACGATTCAGGAATCGCCCGGCAAATTCGAGCCGCTGGAAGTTCACAGGGGGGCCGATCGGCTCCGCGCGTACCTCCCCGCCAAGGGAGCGGTCTCGGTGCATGGATTCCTCGAGTACGGCGTGCTCAAGCGCGAAGTCAATTTTCTGCTCCGCTACTATCCGAAAGCCATTTCGGGCTCCCCCGCGGAGATCAACGCTCTTCGGCCCGCTCCGAAAGAGGGTCTCGAGATCGGCGTTGAGGTGCGCGGAGACGAAGTTGCACTGCAGCTCATCCAGAACGGCAAGCCGATTCCGAAAGCGCACTTTACCACTGTTGATGACGACCTCAACAATCGCGAGTTCGATGCCGACGAATCAGGACTTGCAATCTTCAAACCGGGAGAGGCAGGCCATCACTGCGTCTATGCGAAAGCGGTCATCCCGCAGGGCGGAGAAGACAACGGCACGAAGTACACCGAGATTCGCGAGTTCGCAACGCTCGCGTTTCACTGGCCGCTCGTCCGCGACGGGGGAGATGCGGAAGCGGTGAAGCTCTTCCAGGATGCACTCTCTGCGCGGGCGAGCTGGACCGACTTCCCGGGCTTCACGGCGGAAGTCGCCGGCGCGATGGATGGTCGAAGCTTCGACGGCAAGGTTTCGGTCGCGGCGGACGGAACTATCCACCTCGAAATCGATCAGGACGTTGCCAAGCCCTGGGTGGAAGAACAGCTTGCATCGATTGTGATGCATCGACGCGCGAGCGCGTCCAATCCGAAAGAGAAGAAGGAGGAGCCCGCCCCGGTGCTTCGCTTTGCGGACCGCGACGAGCGCCATCCTCTGGGGCGGCTGCTCACTTTCGTCGGCGGCGAGATGGCATCGAGCTATCGGATCAAGGACGACCAGATTCTCGTCGTCAACCGCACGTTCGGCGGGCAGAACATGACGATTACCGTTTCAGAGAACGAGAAGAATCCGGAAGGGAAGTTCCTTTCGCGCGACTATACGGTTCAGTACTGGGACGCGAAAACGGGAAAACTCGACCGGACAGAGACGATCAGGAACCGCTGGAAACGGGTGGGAACAATCGACCTGCCGGCGGAAATTACCGTGTCGACTGCGTCGTCCGCAGGCCTAACTGTCCGCAGCGTAACGCTTTCCAACGTTCAAACGCTTCCGGCGAAATAGTCGTAAGATCTGGTAGCGGTTTGGCTGGGCGTACGCGCACAAGATCGCGCCGGATTTGCCGTTGCCGAAAGAGGACCGGCCGCTAAGATTCGGCGGAAGGAAACATTCATGCGGTTCGAGCGAACGAAACGCGCAATCTCGGCGATTCTGGCGATTCTTTTCGTCGCCGCGTCGACCGGTGCGCGCAGTTCGAACTGCCTTTGCACCGATTGTGATTACAATTCGGATTGCTGCCGGTCGACCTCCTGCGAATCGACCGGTGGATCGTGCTGCAGTACGGCCGAACCGAAAGCGTGCGGCTGTTGCTCGACCGAGCATGCGGCTCCGACCTCGACAGGTTCGAGCGCAGCAGCTCCGGTGGTGCCGCGCGGCTGCCAATGTGTGACATCCGCTCCGAGCAACGTTGTTCCGCTGACACGCCCGGTCGTCGTCGATCAGCATGAGCTGGTCGCGCTCGCGCCGAAACAATTCGAGATCGCAGATGATCTCCGCCTGTCCTTCCTGAATGTGGAGGTCGCGAACCGTCTCGCCGATTCCCATCCTCCCTTCCGCATTCTGTACTGCGCCTGGATCGAGTAAGTCGATCCCTCCACGCCATTCTGTTTGTTGATTTCTGATCATCAACCATTTGTGGAGTTTGAGTCATGTACAAGGCATTTCTGGTTCTCGCCAGTCTGTTTCCGGTTGCGGCGTTCGCAACCACTTCCAATGAGCCTGCTGCGCAGGGTTGCGGCAAGTGTGCCTCGGCTTGCGCGTGCTGCGGATGCTGTGAAACAGGCGCCTGCGATTGCGGGGCAGCCTGCAATTGCAGCTGCTGCAAGTAATCGCAGCGGTTTGACCGCTTGATTCCATTGGGAGGGCGGCGCTGCTCCGGCGGCGCCGCCCGTCTTTTTTTCTGGTGGTCAGAAGAGCCGGCTTCGGGCTTCGGGTTAAAGCCCGGCGAACGGATGGCTACTGGCATAGTTCCCTGCAATGCCCGACGCCTGACAACCCCCCGCCCGCGCCGGTACACTAAGCGAGTTCCGCCCGGCCGACCGCGCGCCGGGCTTTGCCAGGCAACTCGAATTGCAACCGGAGTGAATTCATGCGCCGCTCGCGATTGACCGTCATGCTGCTGATCCTTGCATTGCACGCCGGCTGGGCCATGCAAACCGCGTCGTCGAAAGACACCAAGAAACCGGCCGCGGAAAAGAAGAAGCCGAATACAACGGCGCCGGAACCGCGCGACGGAGAATTCTGGCAGAAACGGCACGCTTCCTTCAATGAACGGATCAAGAAGGGGAACGTCGACCTGCTCCTCATCGGCGATTCCATCACGCATGCCTGGGAGAACGCCGGCAAGGAGATGTGGCAGAAGTATTACGAGCCGCGCCATGCGGCGAATCTCGGCATCGGCGGCGACCAGACGCAGCATGTGCTCTGGCGGCTCGATCATGGGAATGTCGACGGAATCAAGCCGAAGCTTGCCGTCCTGATGATCGGCACGAACAACTCCGGCGCGAACTCACCGGAGGAAATTGCCGACGGCATCAAGGCGATCGTCAACAAGCTGCACGAGAAGCTTCCGGAAACCAAAGTGCTCATCCTCGCAATCTTCCCGCGCGGGGGTGACAAGACCGACGCCAAGCGGATTGTGAATCAGAAAACCAACGAAATCATCAAGAAGCTCGACAACGGCAGCACGGTGCGCTATCTCGACATCGGCCCGAAGTTCCTGAACGATGACGAAACGCTTTCCAAGGAAATCATGCCGGACCTGCTTCACCTGAGCCCCAAAGGCTATGCCATCTGGGCGGAATCGATCGAGCCGACGGTGAAGGAGATGATGGGAGAGAAATAGACGCGCGGAGCATCGAAGCTTGCAGAACTCTGCCGTGGCCGGTCCAAGCACCGCGCCGCGGCATTTTTTTTTCGATCGCAGTGCCTGCCGAGGGATCGAAACGCCGATTTCCGCAGAGAAAACCGGAACTTGAGTCGATCTTGACAGAATCTCGAAATTGTTGATGATTCCGCCCCCTTCAGCTCTCTCTCTCCAATCCCCAGTCCCTTCCCGCCAGATTTGAGGTACACCAACATGTCTGTTGTGTGTCGCGCCATCGCCGCGCTCGTTATCGTGTTTTCGACCGGATGCTGCTGCAGTCACAGCTGTTTGAACCCCTGCGGGTACAACCAGTGCGGATACAATCCGTGCGGTCCGGTTTGCCCGCCGCAGCAGTATTGTGCGCCGCCGGTGAACTGCTGCCCGCCGGTCTATTCGCAGCCGCAGCAGTCGTATTATCCGCCGGCTTACAACCCGGGCTGCCCGAGCTGCCATCCGTAATCGACGGACAGATTAGTTCAGCCTTTTCAGCCGGATCTCTTTGAACTGCGCTTTGTGCGGCGGGCCCGTGTGCAGCTGCATTGCGAGGATGCCGGCGAAGTCCTGCTGTTTCGGGTCATTGTCGATCACTTCCGCGATCGTCTTGCCGTTGACCTTGAGCAGCAGATGCGGTCCCCGGCAGATGAGATGGTATTCGTGCCACTCGTCGAGGCGGAACTCGCGCGCGCCGGGTTCGAGCATGAGATCCGTCGTGTTCGCCTTTCCGTCTGCATCGAAAACCGTTCGCTTCCCTTCGAATGCGAGCGTGTGCCGGCCGAATTCGTCGTAGAGCCGCGCCTTCCAGTCTTTCTGGCCGAAGTTGTTGTCGACCTGGTAGCCGGCGACGTCGTGGTCCGGGAGCAGCTTGCTGCGAAACTGAAACCCGCCGTTGGTAATCGGCGAATCGGAGCCGGTCATCCGGAATTTCAGCTTGAGTTCGAAGTCGCGGACCTTCTCTTTCTGCCAGACGAGATACTGATTCATCGTCGGTGCGTGCTCTTTCGTGATCGTCCCGGTGATCGCGCCCTCCTCGATCGACCAGAACGACATATCGGGCCCTTTCCAGCCCGTCAGCGTCTTGCCGTCGAAGATCGATTCAAACCCCGGCTCGTCGGCGCAGAGAAATGCGTCTCCACCGCAATAAAGCAACGACAGCGTGCAGACGACGATCATCAAAACTGGACGCACTACAGCCTCCTCACCGCTTGCGGCTTAGCGGATGGTCGAAGCGACTCAAGATTCCACAAACAAAAAACCGACGGCAAGCCGTCGGCTTGGGTTTCCCCCCAACCCCCAACCCCGAATTCCTAACCCCTATTTCGCGAGCAGCTTTTTCGCCCGCTCGCGAAGCTGTTCATTCTGCTGGGCTGCAAGTTTCTGTGCGCAGTCGCCGAGGTGCTCCGCACCGACGCGGCCTGATTCAACGGCGTCGAGCAGGACCGCCACCCGCGATTCATCCCGCACCAGCGCGTCGAGTGCGAATTTGCGGTTTTCGGGCGAGTAGTGTGCGTACCCGGAAAGCAGCGCCTGAGCCGCCGCCGGCACCGGCATGTCGGCGAGGCCGCTGATCGCGCCCTGCATCAGCTCGTCATCGGTTCCCTTCATCAGGTATTTGAAGAGCTGCCCTCCGCGGAGGTCCCACGAATC
>JBFWWA010000317.1:0-6120 GCA_050246455.1 Planctomycetaceae bacterium | reverse complement strand
TGTGAATTGATGTTCCGGAACATCCAAGCCGACGACTCGTCGTCGGAATTACGTAACTGGACACTCTTAGCATCTCCGCTAAGCCGCGAGCGGCGGACTCAACGATAAATGTTCTCGCGAAGCAAATCGAGGGGGTAGAAGGTGTCTCGCCATTTCACCCCCCCCTGCCGGAACGTGACGTAGGCCGATCGCCAGAAGGCGAACAGCATTCCGAGAGTCGCCACGGGAAGCGCCGGCGCGACCCACGCACTCGAACCGCTCTTGTGCGCGAGGATCGCGTAGATCGAGAGCAGGAATACGAGCGTCGCAATGTATCCCCAGGCAGCCGGCGAGGGAATCAGGAACAGGCCGACGTACGGACCCATGGTGATAATCAACGTCATCGTGCTCACGATCAGCAGCTTCGGGATGGAGTAGTCCATCGTCGAAAAGCCGTTCTTCTCGAGCCCGCGGATGACATGCCAGGCGGAGTCCTGCCATTTGACCATCACGCGGTCGTCCGCATTGAGAATCTCCTGACGCATGCCGTTTCGCTTCACGATCTTGCCGAGCTTCACATCATCCAGAACGTCGAGCCTGATCGGCACGTGGCCGCCGAACGCTTCGTACGATTTCCTCCGGAGCATGTTGAACGCACCGACCCCTGCGTACGCAAACCGGACCCGCGTCGGGATCAGCCAGGGCTGTGTGCCGAGCAGAAACAGCAGAATGAAATACGCGATGAGCGCGTTCTCCATGTACGAGCCCGGAATCATATTCGGCGGAATGCAGAGGTGGTCGGCTCTTGTTTTCTCCATGTACTTCACGGCGCGGGTGATGGTGTCGGGGGCGAAGTGAATATCGCCGTCGGTAAAGAGGATGTATTCTCCGCGAGCCGCCTGCGCGCCGGCGTGAAGGGCGTGATTCTTGCCAAGCCAGCCTTCGGGAAGCTGCTCGATGTGAATGACGTGCAGCCGTGGATCCTCAGCAGCCAGACGATCCATGATGCGGCCCGTATCGTCCTGCGACCGATCGTCGATTGCGATGAGCTCGAGCTGCGGATACTGAAGCGCGAGGACCGAACGGAGCGCCGCTTCGATCTTCGGCCCTTCGTCGCGCGCCGGAATGATCATCGACACACTCGGCCAGACTGCGGGGTCCGGAAGTGCGTCGGTCATGCGCACAATGGTGCGCGGCAGCATCGCGAACGCATTCGGCAGGATCATCACGATCCAGAACAGAAACAATCCCCAGCCGAAGTAGAGCAGCAGTGAATCGATGGGCATGGTCGGCAATCAGAAAATGAAATTCGCAGGATCCGGCGCGCGAACGAAGGTAGAATCTTCAAGACGGCTCGGAGCGATGTCAACCAAACGCTCCCCGATGATCGTCCAACCGCATTCGCCGGGGAGAGTTCACCGATGCAATTCCTGACTTTGAGAATTCCGGCCGCGTCACTGCTCCTGCTTTTCGCACTTTCCGGAATTGCAGACGCCGCCGAACCGAAGCCGCTCCGGCTTTCCTGGAAAAAGAACATGCTCTCGATCTCCGGTGAGCAGGTGCCGGGGGGTGCAATCCAGGTCCACTACCTCGAGGCCTACTGCCGACCCGGCTCGACCGATCGCGACTGGAGCGAGACGACAATCGGCCACACGACGAGGTTGACCAGGGCCGACGAGAATGGCCAGAAGATCCAGCTCGAGTGCCGGCTGAAGGATGGCGTCGTCGTCGACCACACGATTGTTTCATCGCACGATGAAGTCCGTTTCCTGGTCGTCGCAAAGAATCCGACCGACAAGGTCTCGGATGCCTACTGGGCGCAACCCTGCATGCGCGTCGACAAATTCACCGGCCGCAATCAGCAGACTTATCTCGAAAAAGCATTCATCTTCCTGGACGGCAAGCCGGCACGCATGCCGACGCCGAACTGGGCGACGAAGCCCGCTACGTCCCCGGTCAGGTCTGGTGCCCGAAGGGTGTCGATCGGAACGACGTCAACCCGCGCCCTCTTTCACCCGACGTTCCCTCGAACGGCCTCATCGGCTGCTATTCCGCCGACGAATCGAAGATCCTCGCGATGGCGTGGGAGCCGTATCAGGAACTGTTTCAGGGAGTGATCGTCTGCATCCATTCCGACTTCCGCATCGGCGGGCTCAAGCCGGGTCAACAACGAATGATTCACGGACAAATCTATCTGGTTGAGCCCGACATCGAGAAACTGCTCGCGCGCTATCGCAAAGATTTTCCACACGCGGCGCCGTGATGCGTCTGTAGGACGAGCAGCTTTTCCCAAAGACTCCGTCATGGAACTTTCCGATTTGCGTGTAAGGTGTCACGCCCTGCAAAGGGCGTGGTCTTCATGCAATTCCACCACGCCCTTCGCAGGCTCAGGGCGTGCCAACCGAGTTTCTGGGCAAGGCGAGGGCGGACCGAGGCATTGCGAGGCCCACCAGCATTCTTGAACGCGATAACAAAATGGTGGGCCGCGAAGACTTGGCCCACCCTGCACTCGCGCGATCAATCGAACGCAATTCCCGTTTTCTTCGCGATCGTGCGGAGATCGTCGACGACCGGCTGCAGCAGCGGGATGCCGTCACGAAGACGAATCTCTTCGGCCTTCCGTTCCGGATCGCCGGGGATCATCGGGCCGTCGGTCCCCGGGGCAGCTTTCGTCGCACGAAACGTCCGGATCCAGTCGTCGATCTGCCGCTTGAATTCCTCGGGATCGATGAAGGCGGAGATGCGGAGCGCGCCGAAGAAGTGGCCGATCCCCTTGCCGACCCAGCGCGGCGGATCAACGCACATGAGAGCGAAGGCCGGCGTGAACGGCCCCCAGTTCGCGCCGCCGAGCGGACCGGAGAGGATATCGACCATCGCCGAGAGGCAGTAACCCTTGTGCGCGCCGCGGAGACGGTCCCCTCCCATCGGCAGAAGCGCACCGCCGTTGACCATTCTGTTCGGATCGGTCGTCGTGCGCCCTTCTGCATCGACCGCCCAGCCTTCGGGAATCAATTCGTTGCGGCGGAGTGCGTTCTCAATCCGGCCGAAGGTCGCTGACGTCGTCGCCATGTCGATCACAATCGGGGGCTCTTCGAGACCGGGAAACGCAACTGCCAGCGGATTCGTGCCGAGGCGCCTCTCCGCGCCGAAAAGCGGCGCGACGACGCTGGTCGTGTTCGTCATCGAGAAACCGATCTGGTCCCGTTTGAGCGCGGCGATGGGGTAGTAGCCCGCGATGCCGTAATGGTTCGTGTTGCGAACGGCAACCCAGCCGGAGCCGGCACTATCGGCCTTGTCCATTGCGATCCTGTTCGCATGCGGACCGACGACAAGCCCGAGGCCGTTGTCGCCGTCGACTGTCGCCGTGCTTGCCGATTCACGGACGACAGTAATACTCGGATTCGGATTGATCCGTCCGATCGAGAGCTGATCAAAATAGTTCAGGAGCCGCGCGATGCCGTGCGAATCGATTCCGCGGAGATCGGCCGCGACGAGAATATCCGCCGCCTGCCAGGCATCGTCGTGCGGAATGCCGAACGACTCGAACGTCTTCTCCGCGAAGGTACGGAGCATCTCCGCAGGAAAGGTCGTGTACTTCGCGTCAGTTGCAGCGATGTCAGCCATAGAGTCGCGCTTTCAATCGGAATGATTCAGAGACGCGTTGCAAGTTTCTCGACGATCAGCCGGCCGATGTTAAGGGCGGCGGTGGCGGCGGGTGATGGCGCGTTGCAGACGTTGATGACCCGGTCCGATTCGACGATCAGAAAATCGTCGACGAGGTTGCCGTCGCGGCCGAGCGCCTGGGCGCGCACGCCTGACGGTGCGGGTACCAGATGCTCCGCTCGAATCTCCGGCATCAGCCGCTGCAGCGCCCGGACGAACGCCTGCTTGGAAATCGACCGCCACATTTCTCCCATTCCCATCTTCCAGTGGCGCGCCGCCAATTTCAGAAAGCCGGGATAGGTCAGCGATTCCGCCAGATCACGGATGTTGATATCGGTCTTGTGATACCCTTCCCGCGCGAAGGCGAGGACCGCGTTGGGTCCGCACTCGACTCCTCCGACAGCCATCCGTGTGAAGTGCACGCCGAGGAACGGAAAGTTCGGATCGGGAACCGGGTAGATCAGATTCTTGCAGAGATGCTCTGCTTCGGGCTTGAGTTCGAAGTACTCACCCCGAAACGGCACGATCTTCTCGGAAAAATCCGCTCCGCTCAGCCGGGCCACGCGGTCGCTGTGCAGTCCTGCGCAGTTCACAACCGATTTCGTGGCATACTCGCCAGCAGTTGTTTCAACGACCAGCCCGGCCGTGTCGCGACGGATGCCGGTCACTTTCGCGCTCGTCACAATCGATCCACCGCCTCTGCGGATGTGTTCTGCCATCTTCTCGCAGGCCTGCACGTAATCGACAATTCCCGCCTCGGGAACATGCAGCGCGCGAAGTCCCGCGGCATGCGGCTCGAGCTCGCGAAGCCGTTCACGGCCGATGAGTTCACATTGCACTCCGTTCGCCTTGCCCCGTTCGTGAATTCGCTCGAGTGCGGGGAACTCGGATTCTTCGACGGCGACGATCACCTTGCCGCAGACTTCGTACCGGACTGCTTCGCGCTCGCAGAACTCCTGCATCGCGAGCTTTCCCTCGCGGCAATTCGTCGCCTTGAGGCTGCCCGGTTTGTAATAGACGCCCGAATGCAGCACGCCCGAATTGCGGCCCGTCTGATGATGCGCGAGTCCCGCTTCTTTCTCGAGGATCAGCACGCGCTCCCCCGGAAAGCGCTCGGTGAGGCGATAGCCGGTCGCCAGCCCGACAATTCCTCCACCAATAATCGTGACGTCGGCTTGCTGCATGAATCGCGGGTGAAAACAGGTTGCTGGTAATGAAGAAGCCCAGGGAGAGTTTTCCCTGGGCTTCGGTCGTTCGCGGGTTACGACCGCTTCGGCCGATACATATGCGTCGCCTGGCCGAACGCCGCCTCGGCCGATTCCATCAGCGTTTCCGAGAGAGTCGGATGAGCGTGAATCGATTCCGCCAGATCGCGCGCGACGGCCGCGGTCTCGACCGCAATCACTCCTTCGGCAATCAATTCCCCCGCACCCGGGCCG
This sequence comes from Planctomycetaceae bacterium, assembly GCA_050246455.1. GTDB lineage: Bacteria > Planctomycetota > Planctomycetia > Planctomycetales > Planctomycetaceae > CAZVJA01. The sequence goes on along the minus strand of JBFWWA010000317.1, from coordinate 1,039 downwards.
ACGATGCCGACGCCGAGCACGCGCTCGGTCTCCGGATCGAACAGAACCTTCGTTAAACCTTCAGTGCGGCCGAGCGTGATGGCGCGCCCCGATGCGGCCCACGGGAAGCGGACCACTTTGACTTCTCGGCCCTTCGCCTTCGCTTCGTTCTCGGTGAGGCCGCACCACGCAAGTTCAGGATCGGTGAAGACCACGGCGGGAATTGCGATGTTGTCGAACGCAGCCGGTTCGCCCGCGAGCGATTCCACGGCAATGCGCGCTTCGCGCGTCGCCTTGTGCGCGAGCATCGGCTCGCCGGCGACATCGCCGATCGCGAAGATCGACGGATCGGACGTACGTCGCTGCGCATCGACCTTGATGAATCCCTTTTCATCGAGCTCGACTTTCGTGTTCTCGAGTCCGAGGTTTTTGCTGCTGGGACGGCGGCCGATCGCGACGAGGACGCGGTCGAACGTCATCTCGGGCTCGACCCCTTCCCCTTCGAGCGTTGCGACGATGCCCGACTTTTCTGCTTTGAGCCCCGCAACTTTCGTCTTGAGATGAATTGCCGCAAACTGCTTGTCAAGCCGGCTCTTCAGAGGTCGGACCAGGTCGCGGTCCGCTCCCGGGAGCAGACCGTCGGTCATTTCCACGACGGTGACTTTTGAACCCAGAGCAGCGTAGACGCAGCCCATTTCCAGGCCGATGTAACCGCCGCCGACAATGAGGAGCCGCTTGGGGACGTCGGCCAGCTCGAGCGCGCCGGTCGAATCCATCACGCGCGGGTCGCCGATGGCGAAGATCGGCGGCATGACGGGCGTCGAGCCGGTGGCGATGATGGCATGCTCGAACGACAACTTGCGAACGGGTTGCCCCTCGGTCTTCAGTTCAAGCGTTTTCGAATCGAGAAAGCTCGCACGGGCGTTCACGAACTTCACGCCGCGCGCTTTTGAGAGCTCGCGGACGCCGCCGGTGAGCTTGTCGATCACGCTCGTCTTGAAACCGCGCAGCTGGACGAGGTCGATCTTCGGCTTCGCAAACTTCACTCCCATCTCGGCCA
>JBFWWA010000316.1:0-6131 GCA_050246455.1 Planctomycetaceae bacterium | reverse complement strand
GCTGCTGATCGTGACCGCCGCCCAGATCGATGCGCCGATGAGGCCGCCGATTGTCCCGCCAAGAATCCAGCCAAAGACTCCAAGACGCGCGAGAAACGGTGCAGAGGTGTCCCAGCGATTTTCACGCTCGGCCCGTGCAGCCGCCTTCTGCTCCGCGGTCGGCTTGATAATCTCCGGCTTCGATTCTCGCACCCGGGCAGGAGCGGCCTTCATCGTTCGCTTGGACGGCGTCTCTTTCCGATCCAGCCGGGCAGCCGCCTCCAAACCGGCGACGAACTCGTTCGCATCGTCTGCCGTATCGGCGGAGGCGAAAGCGTTCGTGTCCCAATCGTCCTCGACCGGCTGAGCCTGGGAGTTTCGCTTTGCGGGCGAGGCCTTTGACGCCGTTAGAGTCGGAGCGCTCACCACAAACTTCTCCCGGCATTTCGGACAACTGATCCGCTTGCCGATCGCACCACGGTCGCCGAGCTTGAGCTTTGCGTCACAGTGCATGCAGTGAGTTGTGAAAGCTTCGGTCATAACGGCCGAGGAATGATTGACTCGATAACTGAGCACGCAAACGACGGATCGGATCTCGAAGAAGCGACGATCCGACACTAGGACACTAACGTTCAGTAGGACTTCTATCAACAGGAAAACCCTGATAGCCGCTGCGTTGTGAAATCCTCACGTCGGAAGGTCGAGAGCCGTATCGAAGGCATAACCGGCACGCTCAGCAGCACCCGAAGCGTCGCTCCTTCACATCTCCCCCTGAGTCCGGACGGCATGTGAGCTAAAGTTTCGACACGATTTGCGCAGCATTCGTCCCGCGTCGACGAAGTCAAAACACGTGCCTGAAGCCATCCAGCCGGACAATCCGTTTGCATTGATCCCGATCGAATTCTGGATCTGGGGAGCGGGGACCGTCTTGCTTTCAGCAGGTCTAGGATTCATCGCTGGTCTCTGGTACGCGCGGGCTTCAGTCGACTGGGCCACCCGAAGCGCGCAGAAACAGGTCAGCACTCTCTACACGCTGGTCCTCGAATCGCTCAATAAAGCCCATGAAGCCTGTCGAGTGCTCGAGAGTTTTCCGAGACTGCTGTTGAGCACCGACCAGACCGAGCAGCTTGAGGGTCGACGGAGCGGGTTGGTGGAAACCATCGGCCGGATCGTCGAAACTCAGCGAGACATCGTGGTCAAACAAAAAGAGAAAGCGGCGGCCGCGAAACTGCGACTTGAAGAAGCGAAATTCACCTGGGTGCGGACCCCCGACGACATCACAACCAGTCTCCCGGCCCGCGCGGCGTTCGACGCGAATCTCGATCAACTACTCCAGTACAGCTCAGCGATCGAAGCGGATAGCGGGTTGCTGCTGATCAAGATCGACAAGGCCGATCAGTTGAAGGCGCGGTTTGGAGGTGGCGGGATCGAGCGGTTCCTGAAGAAAATGTCGATGATCATCGTCCGCTCGATTCGGGATGAGGACCTCGTCTGTCGCTACTCGTCCGACACTTTCGCTGTTCTTTTCCCGAGCGTTGATGACGAAACGGGACGATCCCTCGCTCATGGAATTCGGATTGCAATTCGAAACCATCATTTCCAACTCGAAGAGAATGGCCCGGAAGTCCTCGTGACCGCCAGCTTCGGCTATACGCGCTGCCCTGCGGACGACAGCCCGGAACTCGCGATCAACAGGGCGGATGACGCCGTGCTGAAATCGGTCCGGATGGGACGCAACCACCTGCACGTGAACGACGGGCTTTCGCTGCACCATTGTGTCGGTGCGTGAGTTTCGCCGGCGATCCAAATGGGGTTCACCGGCGGTATTACTCCAACTGACCGGGTCATTTCATCGTAAGTGGTGTCTGGATGGCGGCATGCGCATTACGTCGCCCGAGACCCCCTATTGTCTCGATCCGTGAAGTTCGATACGATCGCATCGGTGAGAATCAGCCCCGCCACGGAAGCGCGGGAGCCATATGAACACTTGTTCAAAAAGACCTCGGTCAACGGAACGATCCATGAAGCTTCTTGCTCCCTCTCGCGCCGCCAGCTCTCTCACGCTTGGTATGGTTCTTCTGGTGGCGACCACGATGTTCGCCCAGCAGTTGTCGGAGACGAAATCGGGAGACGGGAAGACAGCCCAGACAGTCGCGGAGATGATCTCCCGCTTCCACATCAGCCAGAAACCGATCGACGACCAGATCTCGACTCAACTGTTCGACCGGTACCTCGAGCAGCTCGACGGCCGGAAGCTTTACTTCACACAGGCCGATATCGACGGGCTGTCGGGATATCGCACGCAGCTCGACGATTTACTCAAAGGTGGCGATATCTCGTTCGCTTACCGTGCTTTTGACATTTACACCGCCCGCGCCGCAGAGCGCATTTCGATGGCGCAGAAGTTCATCGACGCAGAACATGACTTCTCACTGAATGAAGAGCTCGAAGTTGACGCGGAGAAACTTCCGTGGGCCGCAACCGAAAAGGAAGTCTCCGAGCGGTGGCGGAAGCAGATCAAGTACGATCTGCTGGCGCTTCTCCTGGATGACACGTCGCTCAGCACAGCCCGCGAACGACTCCACAAGCGTTATCACACGCTCAGCCTCGCGGCCGCCCAGACCGAGGACAGCGAGAAACTGGAATGGTTCCTGAGTGCGCTGACCCACTGCTTCGATCCGCACTCGAGTTACATGTCGCCGCAATCTCGTGAAGACTTCCGCATCAGCATGGAGCTGAAGCTCGAAGGTATCGGCGCCGCACTCCGTTCAGAAGATGGATACACCATCGTTGCGAACGTGGTTCCAGGCGGCGCGGCCGACAAGGACGGGCGGCTCAAGAAAGAAGACAAGATCATCGGTGTCGACAAGGGTGACGGCGAGATGGTCGACGTTGTCGAAATGAAACTCAGCAAGGTCGTCCGGATGATCCGCGGCAAGGGGGGAACAATCGTTCGCCTGAAAGTCAAAACGCCCGACAAGCCTGATGAGAAAGACCCCTCCAAAGTCATCAAGGGTGAGACGAACATCTATGAATTGACCCGGCAGATGATCGAGCTGACCAGCTCGGAAGTCAAAGGGGAGATCATGCAGTCGGGCGACCGCTTGAAAGGCGTTCCCTCGATGCGGATTGGCGTGATCAACATCCCTTCGTTCTATCGCGATTTCCGTGGTGCCCAGAAGGGGCTCGACAACTTCAAAAGCACGGCCCGTGACGTGCAGAACGTACTCCAGGACTTCCGCGATAAGGGGGGTGTCGACGTCGTCGTCATTGACCTCCGCATGAACGGCGGAGGCGCCCTCAGTGAAGCCATTGAGGTTTCCGGCCTCTTCATCGATCAGGGACCGGTCGTCCAGGTCAAGGAGCCGGGTGATGAGAAGGAGACTCACGACGACGTGAATCCGGGTGTTGTCTACTCCGGCCCGCTCGTCGTTCTGTGCAACAAGCTTTCGGCGTCGGCCTCGGAGATTTTCGCGGGCGTGATCAAGGATTATCGCCGTGGCATCATCGTCGGCGACAGTTCGACCCACGGGAAGGGAACTGTCCAGAACGTCATGAATGTCGGCAACAAGGGAATCCCCTTCTTCGCCGGTGAAGATCGCGGAGCGCTCAAGCTCACCATCAGCCAGTTCTATCGAGTCAACGGCGACAGCACCCAGAACCAGGGCGTGCATTCGGACGTCGTGCTTCCGTCTCTCATCGACCACATGGACCTGGGAGAGCAGTCGCTCGATAACGCTCTCAAATTCGATCACATCCCGGCAGCCGACTACCAGCCGCTGAACATGGTAACGCCGCAGGTTATTTCGTCGCTCATGCAGAACAGCCAGGCCCGTATCAGCAAGGATCCCGAGTTCCAGAAGCTGGCGCACGAGATCGATCAGTATCTGACACGGAAGAACAAGAAGACGATTTCATTGAACCTCGACGATCGCCGCAAGGAGAAGCTCGAGGACAACAAGTACAAATCCAAGGAAGAGAAGCTGACGAGCGAAGATCCGACAGACGGGCCGATCTTCCCCGATACGAACTACAATAACGAGGTTCTGCGGATCGGTATCGACTACGCGCAGCTTCTTCACGACATGAAAACCGCTCGCAATTGATGAGCGGCGCATGGTGGACGCCAGACCTCGATGACCGAGCCAGCCGCCTGTGGTCCGGTTCACTCCTGAATCCTGACCAGCCGAAGCCTGAAGTCTGAGTCCATGTCGGTCATCGAGGCCCGCAACCTGTCGAAGGTCTATCGCGTATTCCGCAAACGCGAAGGCCTATGGGCCTCGGTGCGGGGGCTCTTCCGCCGCGAATACCGAACCGTCACTGCAGTCGCGGACGTCAGCTTCAATATCGAAGCGGGCGAAATGGTCGCGTTCCTCGGCCCCAACGGCGCCGGCAAGACAACCACTCTCAAACTTCTCTCAGGCTTGATCTACCCGACCGCCGGAACGGCGAAGGTGCTGGGGCACGTTCCCTGGAATCGCGAGAATGCTTACCGTCGCCGATTCTCGCTGGTCATGGGTCAGAAAAACCAGCTCTGGTGGGATCTCCCGGCTCAGGAATCGTTCCGGCTTCACAAGGAGATCTACCGGATCGATGCCGCTGCGTTTCAAAAGCGACTCGACGAACTGACCGCTTTACTGGAAGTTCGCCACCTCATCGGCCAGCCGGTGCGTGAGTTGTCACTCGGCGAGCGGATGCGGATGGAGTTGATTGCAGCCCTCCTGCATTCGCCCGACGTTCTGCTCCTGGACGAGCCCACGATCGGCCTCGACGTCGTTTCGCAGCGCCGGGTGCAAGAGTTTCTTCGCCACTACCAGGCGGAGAGAAAAATCACCGTCCTCCTTACCAGCCATTACATGAAGGATGTTGAAGCACTTTGCGAGCGTGCGATCATCATCAATGAAGGGCGGATCAAGCACGACGGTCCGCTCGACGACATTCTCGACCGCTTCGGCGGATTCAAGATCATGGATCTGCAGTTCGCGGGAAACGACGTCCCGGCCGACCTTACGAGATTCGGCAAAGTGATCGAATCGCGCCCTCCCAGAGTCCGCCTCGAAGTGCCGCGAGACCGCATACCCGAGATTCTTCAGGCCCTTCTTTCCAGCTACAGCATCGAGGATGTCGGCGTGCAGGAACGCCCGCTGGAAGACGTCATCGCAGAGGTTTTCATGAACCACACACGCGAACGCGAATCGGAAGCCGAGGAAGCCTCGACCGTTCCTGAAACACGCCCCTAGGCCTGGAAACCAACGTGCTGTCTCATCTCCGCGTGCACTGGGTCATTCTGAAGACGTGTCTCGAAGAGCGGCTCGTTTATCGCGGCGATTTTGCCTTCTCGACGCTGATCCGCTTTCTGCCGATCGTGACCCAGATTTTCCTGTGGGGCGCGATCTACGGCGTGAATACTGATGCGCCACGCGGCACCCTCAACGGCTATTCGTACTCGAATATGGTCGCCTACTATCTGCTCGCAATGGTGGGGAGAGCGTTTTCGAGCATGCCGGGGCTGTCGGAAGGAATTGCCCGGGACGTCCGTGACGGAACGATCAAGAAATACCTGACGCAGCCAATTGATATGCTGGGCTACCTCTTCTGGCATCGCATCGCGCATAAGCTCGTCTACTATTTCGTGGCTACCGGCCCGTTCGTGCTTGTCTTCTATCTCTGCCGCGAGTATTTCGACGGGCTCCCCGACACGTACACACTCTTCGGCTGGATTGCTTCGCTGCTTCTCTCGTTTCTCGTCGGATTTCTGATCGAATCGCTGCTGGGACTTCTGGCATTCTGGTTCCTGGAAGTCAGCTCACTCGTATTCATCTTCATGATGCTCAACTATTTTCTTTCCGGACATATGATTCCGCTCGACTGGCTGCCGAGTCCCTTCAGTGACTGGGTCCAGTATCTTCCGTTCAAATACCTTGCGTACTTTCCTTCAGCCGTGATGCTGGGAAGGTACGACCATGCCGCACTCTCTCGAGAATTGTGGATTGAGGTCGGCTGGGTCATCGCATTGTTCACAGCGAATCGCATTGCTTTCGCCCGCGGCGTCCGACGCTACGGAGCTTTCGGCGGATAATCGCCAAAGCGGGTTCGATTGCGCGTTATAAATCATTGTCAGCATCGCCCAGTTTCCAGCAGTAAGCCGTTTC
>JBFWWA010000315.1:0-6145 GCA_050246455.1 Planctomycetaceae bacterium | reverse complement strand
CGGTCATGACGGCCGACGAGCGGAAGTCGGGGCACGAAACGGTTCAAGCGTATTTTCCGGATGATGCGGAAACATGGATCGCGAAGCTGCAACCCCCGCTGGATCCCTCTCTGGAGCCGCTCCTGAATCCCATTGAACTCAAGCCGACGGCACAAAAGAAACCGGCGCGCGAACGGGGCGTCAAACAAGACCTGACCGCACCGCCGGTGAATCCGCAGGACCCGACAAGCGCGGCGGAAGGAATTGAGTTGTGACCGGCACACGGGGAGCACCGGGCAACCGTGCCGCCAGAACTCCGCTTGATGCGCAGCAGCTCGAACCTCATGTTCCGACGGCGACGGGGATGCTCGCGTTCATCCTGTTTGCATCCGCCCTGCTCGTCTATTTTGCCTGGCAACCGTTGTGGCATACCGATCTGTGGGGCCACCTCGCCTACGGCCGGTGGATGTCGGAGCATCGAAGCCTTCCGGCCAACGAGCCCTTCCTGCCGTGGCAGGCGGATGAACCGTTTGTCGACACTGCCTGGCTCAGTCAGTGGATCGGCTATACCGCTTATCGCACGCTCGGCATTGGCGGCATTCAGTTCCTTTACGCCGGCGGGATCGCATTCTCTGCGGGAATGCTCGCGTACTCACTCTGGCGACGTTGCGGCTCCCCTTTCTGGGGAGTGTTCGGTGCCATGGTTTTTCTTTTTGTCGACTGGGAACAGCTGAGAATTGTACGTCCGCAGCTCGCGGGGCTGGTCTGCTATTCCATCCTCCTCTCGATCATTCTGCGGCCAAAGGAGCGCTGGGAACTCGCACGAGTTTCGCTCCTTTTCATCACCTGGACGAACCTGCACGGATCGTTCGTGATTGGATGGGTTGCGATACTTGCGACCCTGGTCGGCCGAGCATTCCCCATGGGGATCCAATCGCAAAGTTTGCGAACCGCCGCAATGGATCCTGAAGTGCGCCGCAGCGCATTGCTTCTGGGAATCGCCACCGCTGTAACGCTCGTCAATCCTTACGGATGGCGGCTTTACTTCGAGATTTCGCGGGTGGCCTCGCATCCGAATCTTCACGACTTAATCGAATGGAAGCCGCTCTTCGATCACCCACGACAACTGACGGCGTACGTTGCTGTCGGAGCGATCACCATTGCGGCAATCGGTCTCGAATTCGCTCGCCGGTCGAATCGCCGTGTCTCTCTGGTTGAGTGGTCTGTTTTTCTGTTGTTCGCGGCTGCTGCGTCGATTTCGTCACGGATGATTCTGTGGTGGGGACCGATCGCCGGATGGATCCTCGCGATCATCGGTTCTTCACTCGGGAAACCGGGCGGAAGAGACAGTTCGACGGACGACGGACGGCGCCCCCTTGCGGATTGGAAACCGAAAGCGATGGGTGCCGCAATTCTACTTGTGGCGATTGCGTCGACCCCCGCGGGGATGGAAATGGTGACAGGGAGGCCGCAACGGCTGCAGGATGCAGTCTCAACTCAGACGCCGATCGGAGCCGCCGAGTTTCTGCGAGATCATCCGGCGACGGGTCGGATCTTCAACCCGATGGAATGGGGAGATTACCTCGTCTGGTCGGGGCCAGAAGATCTCGAGATCTTCGCGAACTCGCATGCGCATCTCATTCCGCCCGAGATTTGGCGGGACTATATGCGCGCGATCGAGGGTGGAGCCGAAGCGCTTGCGATTCTGGATCGTCACAACGTCGAGGTCGTTGTGACGGATCCTGATCGACAAGGGGCGCTCATCGAATCGCTGCGCGCAAGCAGCAAGTGGAAGCAGTCGTACGAGGACGATCGTTCGATCGTTTTCGAAGAACGATAAGGTGGCGTGCGCGTCGAGGTTCGACGGCGCACGCACCCTTCATGACTGCTTACTGGCGGAAGAAATCGTCCGGACCTTTGCAGGTGTAGTACGGATACTGCACGACTGCTGCGGGGGTGTTATCCTGAGGATAGACCAGATTCCGCGGATGATTGTACTTGTACCAGAGGTGGTGCGTCGGCTGCCATTGGCTGAGGTCGTGCCCGGCGTCCGGCGGGCAATCTTCCATGCCTGACGGAACGAACGGTCCACCGTGGGTGGTCATGCCAGGATCGTAAGTGGCATGGTGCGTGCGTTCGATCACGCGTGCTCCGAAATTCGGCTGCGGGCCGGCCGGCGACTGACCCCGCACGACGCCCGGATTGCTGCCGGCACATCCGATGCACAACGGGGCGATCAAACAGAGTGCGATACCCCAGGCTTTCTTCGCGTTCATCCTTCCGCTCCCCTCGATTGGATTCGTTCCGTATAGGGCTATCGCCCGATCGACTCCGGCGAGCAGCATTCGCGCTCAGCCTCGTCCCTTTCCTTTATCGGCAATTGCGTCCGCAAAATGCGGAAAATCGCGGCAACAGTCACGATCCGCCATACAGCCAAAAACCTTCGATCTTGCAGAATCGCTATACTCGCGATAAATTACCGAGACTGGTGCAACGCCCTTAAAGGACGCACCAATAACCACTTAAGTTGACTGTTGGCAACGCTTTACGATGACGGGCTGAACCGTCCGAGCAGCACGCGCCCGGCGCGGAAATCGGTTCCACGGCGACCTGCCGATCTCTCCCGTATCGAGAACGCTTGCCAGCTCCTCAAGAAAAGGAGTGTGAGGAGTGTTTGTTGCGGCTACGACTCGCTGTTTTTCGGATATGCCCTTCGACGAAGCGTGCTTCCAGATCAGCGAGCTGGAATTCGACAAGTTCGAGATCTGGCTGAACGACGAGAGCGACCACCTCAAGGCCACCGAGGTCGCGGCCGATCCGGAACGGTTCTATGCGCGCCTTCGCGAGAAGACCCGGCTAACCCCCGTTGGTCTCTACATCGAACACGATGTACCGCTGCCGGTTCTTGCAGCGCTCTCCAAACTTGCCAAGACCATGCGCGTCACGCAGATCACGCTTCCGGCATCCCCGCTGGGAACACCCTTCAACACCGAAATCGACCGGCTTCGGAGCTTCGTGACAACAACGAGCCAGGACGGCATCCGGTTGTCGATTCGGACGGAAACGGGACGCCTCACCGAAGACCCGCATACCGCGGTCGAACTCTGCCAGTCGGTGCGCGGACTCGGCCTGACACTCGACCCGAGCTATTACATCTGCGGACCGAATCGGGGGAAGTCGTACGATCAGGTCTTCCCGTTCACGTATCACACGCATCTGCGGGACACGACGCCGGACCAGTTGCAGGTCCCGGTCGGACTGGGCGAGATCGACTACAGCCGACTGATCGGGATGCTCGCGCGGCAGAATTACCAGCGCGCACTCTCGGTCGACATTCTGCCGGCGAACATGGATCTGGCCGCACGCCAACTCGAGATGCGCAAGTTGCGCATGCTGCTCGATACGCTGCTGTAGCGGACGTCGGATCTCAGGCGGTCAGGCTTCAGGCCGGGTCCTTCCCAAGCCGACGACTGGTCGTCGGGTCCGCGACGGAAGACTTGTCGAACTGCGTTCAAGCCCGAGTGCTTGCGTCGCTACTGCCGATCGCGATGCGCCCCGCCGCTACCGATTTCCGAAATCGGTCGGGTTACCGAAGAGGCCGCCGCCGCCACTGCTTCCCGTTCCACCCTTCAGTGGCCCCTTATGCTTGCGCTGATAGACTTCGCCGCCGCTCGGGGCGAGATCTTCGTCAGGCTTCTGAGCATCGGGCTTCGCGAGGAGCGCCTTCAACGACAGACTCACTCGTTTACGCTCGGCATCGACTTCGATGACCTGCGCTTCAACCGTCTGGTGAACCTTGAGTACGTCGGCCACGCGGCGAACATGCTTGTGATCAATTTCGCTGACGTGGATCAGACCTTCAAGCCCCGGCTCGAGCTCGACGAAGGCGCCGAAGTCGGCGACACGGGTGATCTTGCCGTTCACGCGGCTGCTGACCGGATACTTCGTGGCAGCAGTCGTCCAGGGGTTCTGCGCGAGCTGCCGCATTCCGAGGCTGATTTTCTTCGTCTCGGGATTGAGGGCGATCACTTTGACCTGCACCTCCTGTCCTTCCTGCAGAAGATCGCTTGGCTTCTGAATACGTTGCCAGCTGATCTCTCCAACGTGCAGGAAACCATCGACTCCCCCGAGGTCGACGAACGCTCCGTAGTCTTTAATGGTCTTGATTTTGCCGGTGAAAACCTGTCCGACTTCGAGCGTCTTCCAGAGGTTTTCCTCGGCTTCCTTCCGTTCCACCTGCAGATAGGCGCGTCGGCTGACGACGAGGTTTCGCTTCTTCGGGTTGACCTCCGTCACCTGCACTCGCAGCTTCTGACCGACGTACGATTCCAGATCCCCCGCAAAGCCGACCTCAACCTGGCTCGACGGCAGAAACGCACGCAGCCCGCTGACCGTAACTTCGAGTCCGCCTTTGTTCGTCTTGTTGACGACGCAGTCGACGACTTGACCCTTCGAGATCGCGTCCCAGTTCCCGGCGATCTTGCGCATACCGCGCGGCAGATTGACGAGGATCAATCCTTCGGCGGCGTCGACCTTGTCGACGATGACTTCGATGAGCTGGCCGACTTCCGCTTTCTTGCCGGAAACAAATTGCCGCGCCGAAGTGACACCCGGCGAGCGAAATCCGAGATCGAGGAAGACGTTGTCCCCGCTGATCGACTGAATGCGACCAGTGAGGTGAGCCCCCGCCTCCAATGTCTCTTCAGTAACCGTTTCTGTCGGCGATGATCCTTCACTTTCCGTGGAAACAGGAAGACCGCTCATCAGATCGAGCTGACCACTCGACATCGCCGCTTCGATCTCCGCTTCCAGCTCCGCATCCAGACTCTGATTCGCGGGAGGGAGTTCGACCGGAGGAGTCCGTCGTTGCGGCTTCTGCTCGCGCGCTTCCGCGGGAGCAGGCTTCTGCTCGGGTGCGGTCACGGCCACTTCGGCAGCAGTCGATTCCGCTGCAGCTTCGGCCGGCGACTCTACCGGATTGTGTGTTTCCGCTTGCGGCGCGTCGGCGGCGGGAGCTGCAGCCGGCTTCGACGGCGCCGATGCAAACGGCTTCAGTGTCGGTACTGCTTTGAACTGCTTCGGATCGACCGAGGGATTCAGGCGCGGCTTACGCGGTGCTGTCACAACCGGTTCGGCCGGCGCGTTCTCCGCAGCGGGCTGTTGAGAATCGGGCTCGGCACCTGCGCTCGCCGGATCAGCAGGTTGTGAGTCGTCAGTCATCACGGCGCTGCCGGAGTTTTCCGGCTGCTCGGGAACAGGTGATCCAAGCGTTTCGTCGGCACTCATCTCAAACCGGTCCTGCTTACGGAGCAAATTTCGACACGGAAAACAGGCTGCGCGCAGCCTGGCCCGGACGGGCTTCAAGATAGTCGATCAACTGGGCTTTCGCTACTGCGAACTCCGGGGGGCCTTGGCTTTCACGCACCGGAAGCCGATCGCCTCGCTGCGTGCGTGGTCCGGAATCGGCCAGCGCGTGGCGCTGCGCAACAGTTCATGACGATCTCGCCACGAACCGCCGCGCATCACGCGGATTCCGCTCGGATTCGAGTTCTTCCACGGCTCGGAATTTGCGGGGGCGTCGTCATAGGTCGCATGCCACCCGTCGGAAACGAATTCCCACAGGTAGCCATGCATGTCGTAAAGTCCCCACGCGTTCGGCTTTTTGGCGCCGACCGGGGGGTCGTTTCCAGCGGCATTTCCGGTGTGCCAGGCGTATTGATCAAGAATCGAAGCCGCGTTCTGGATGTCCCCCGGACCGGTGGCGGAGTCGCCAAAACTGAACTCGGTGGTGGTTCCGGCTCGGCAGCAATATTCCCATTCCGCCTCGCTGGGGAGCCGGATCTCGTCGTCGTCCTCGATGAGCTTGGCCTCGCGCATCAGCTTGGTCGTCTCGCGGCAGAATTTGACCGCCTCGTTCCAGGTCACCATCTCGACGGAGTTCCGCGGCCCTTTCCAGGCACTCGGGTTGCGGCCCATCACCACGGCATACAGATTCTGAGGCAATTCGTAGCAGGCCATCGAGAATTCACTGCTCATCGTGACGTCGTGCGGCGGTCGTTCCGACGGCGCGCCGCCGACTGATCCCATAGTAAATTTCTTCGGGAAGCTTCCCGTGCCGGGAGTGATGGGAACGAATTCCGAACGAAAGACCTTGAGCAGCTTCGTC
>JBFWWA010000314.1:0-6147 GCA_050246455.1 Planctomycetaceae bacterium | reverse complement strand
TGCGCGCTCGACGGAAATCGACGAGCCGGTCGCGCGTCATCGGCCTGTTGGGAATGCCCTGCCCGGAAGATGGGGAATTGCTTCGCCCCGCCGGGATCGATCAGGTCGTCTGCAAACTCGCTCCGCTCGACGAATTGATCGCTGCCGTTCTCCACGGGCCGGTCGAACCGGCAGCGACATCGGAACGTTAGACGAACCGACCGGCATCGCCGCTTTATGGAATGGCGGCGATGCCGATATTCCGGAAGCTGATGTCGGTCGTCGCATCGTGCGCCTGCAGGCTGATGTGCCCTGCTTCGGTCCGGCTTCCCTTGCGCGGGTTCGGGTCCGGCTTCCGGTCGTCGGTCCAGTCGGTGACCAGATAGCCGTCGACCCAGATGGAAAAATGCAGTCCGTTGGCGATGAGGGTCGCGCGGAACCATTCGTTGTCGTTTGGAATGACCCGCCGGGCCGCGACCCTGCGGAAGATGGCACCCGTGCCGGAATCGATCGGCTTCGTCCGGTCGCCATCTTTGTAGCCGTTGTGAATCTGCAGCTCGTATCCGTTGGAAGGAGCCGCTTCCGTCCCCGGCTCTGCACGGAAGAACAGCCCGCCGTTGAGATTTGCGCCGTTGGTGCGGGCATCAAACTGCAGGACGAAATCGCCGAACGTCTTTTCCGTTTCGAGAAACCCGGGGCCGCTGGTGGCGTGAATTGTTCCGTCCGCGAGATCGAATTTCGCTTTCGAACCGGGGACCGGCCGCCAGCCGTCGAGGTTCGCCCCGCCGAAAACCGGTTCCACCATCGGCTTGATCGCGACGTTCCGGAACTCGATCTTTCCGCCGTTCATCTGCAGGCCGATGTGCCCTTTCACGAGTTTGGATTCCGATTCGTCGGTGAAGTCGAGCACATCCTTGCGGTCGATTTTCGCCTGAATGCGGTTTCCCTTCACGACCAGATGAATGCTCTTCCAGACATCCTCGCCGGTCGTCGCCGTCTCGGCTTTCTTCCGTCCGACGATGCTGCCGGTGGGGAATGCGGGGTGCGAATCGCACATGTTGAATTCGTAACAGTCTTTCGTCGGATCCTTCGGCTCCAGCGGAGTCCGCAGGAAGATGCCGCTGTTCCCACCTTTCGCGAGCCGGTAATCGCACTTGAGTTCATAGTCGGCCAGTTCGAAGTTCGTCACGAGCAGACCGGGCTTGCCGGTATCGGCTGAAAGAACGCCCTCTTTCGCCGTCCAGTTAAGGTCGCTGTTCGCCTTGAAGCCGAAGAGGGTTGAGCCGTCGAAGAGTTGAATCCATCCGTCGGCTGCCGCCTGCTTGTCGAACGTCGGCTCGGGTGCGGGAATCGACGGAACGGCCTCGGCCTTCGGTTCCGGCTTTTCGGGTGCCTTCGGTTTCACATCCGTAGTCGCAGCAGGCTTTGGCGGCGAGCTCTTGTTCTCAGCCTGCTGCGCACACGACGACAGAAATGCGCAGAAGCCAACTGATACCAGCAATCCGAAAACCCGCGAGCGATTCCGAATCATGAGCTGCTGCTTTCAGACCAAGGAAAGAAAGATTGGAATAAGGAAACCAGGAATCCAGGAAGAACTTAAGGAGAGAGAATGATCGATTGAGAAATCATTCTCTGAGCCGTCAGCACAAGCGTCCTGTCTTCCTCTCCTGGTTTCCTGGGTTCCTTATTAAACCTCTTAAAGGCTACTTCTCCGCGAGGCTCCAGCGGAGATACGCTTCGATGAACGGATCGAGATCGCCGTCGAGAACCACGCTCGGGTTTCCCGCCTTGTGGCCGGTGCGCGTGTCCTTCACGTACTGTTCCGGATGGAGCACGTAGTTGCGGATTGTTTCACCCCCGAACCCGATTTTCGATTTCAGTCCGCGGCGTGCGGCGGTTTCGGCGGCGCGCTTTTCCTGCTCGATCTGGTACAGCTTCGCAATCAGCATCTTCCGGGCGAGCGCGCGGTTCTTGTGCTGGCTGCGTTCGTTCTGGCATTGCACGACGACGCCGGTCGGGAGGTGCGTCAGTCGAATCGCGGAGCTTGTTTTGTTGACGTGCTGTCCCCCCGCACCGCCGGCGCGATACGTGTCTTCGCGGACGTCCTCATCGAAGTTGACCTCGATGTTGACGTCGTCGCCGACTTCGGGAGTGACATCAACCGCCGCGAACGACGTCTGCCGACGGCCCGCGGAATCGAACGGGCTGATCCGGATCAGCCGGTGGTTGCCGGTTTCTCCCTTCAAGTACCCGAACGCATAATCCCCCTTGATGACGAGGGTGGCATTGCGGATTCCCGCTTCTTCCCCTTCCGACATTTCGAGCAGTTCGGAATCGAATCCGCGGACTTCAGCCCAGCGCTGATACATGCGCAGGAGCATCATCGCAAAGTCGGCGGAGTCGGTTCCCCCTTCGCCCGCCTGAATGGCAACGTATGCGTTGAACGCATCCTCGGGCTCAGCCATCGCCGATTGCAGCTCGGTCGCTTCCACTTCCGCGGAAAGTGTTTTGACGAGGGCTTCGAGCTCCTTCTCGCTCTCGCCGGTGTCGTCGCTCTCCGCGAACTCCATCAGCACGCCGAGGTCGTCGAGCCCGGCCACAAGCGACTTGAGCGGCTTAAGCGCCAGCGTCAGCCGGCGCTGTTCCGCGACGACGACCTGCGCTTTCTCCTGGTTGTCCCAGAAACCGGGCGCGGCCTGCTTCTCGGAAATTTCTTCCAGACGTTTCTGCTGGCCGGCGTAGTCAAAGAGAGTCTCGGAGATGAATGATGCGCTGCGTCAACTGCTGACAGGCGTCGTGCAAATCCTGATTCATCGCGGCCAAGCTCCCCAATAGATGCTGGAAAGCCTTGTTATAGCGAACCGCTCCCGCCACGCCAACGGACGCCCGGCCCGGGGATGACCGACCGCGCCGCCGCTAGCGCCGCTTCGAGAACGGCTCGAGTGCCCGGCGCATCTCTTCGGCGGACAGGAACCGCCTTTCCGGATCCTTCTCGAGCGCTCGGTGCACAATCGCTTCCAGTTCTTCCGGGCAGTTCTCCAGCCGGTCGGAAAGCGGGATCGGCTCCGATTCGAGCACCATCGCGAAAGCGCACGACGCCGTCGTGAAATCGAACAGCGGCCTTCCCGAAAGGAAGTAGTAGAGAGTCGCACCGACCGAGTAAATATCGGCCGCGGGCTTGGCCGATCGGCAGTCGATGATCTGCTCCGGCGGCATGTACGCAAGCGTCCCGCGCGATTCATTCTCGGTCGTCAGCTCGCTGAAGCCCGCCCCCAGGTAATTCTTCGATACGCCGAAATCCGCCAGCTTGACATGCAGCTTCTTGTTCGGTTTCGAGAGCAGAATATTCGTCGGCTTGATGTCGCGGTGCACCAGAGAATGCGAGTGCGCGTATTCCAGCGCTTCCAGCACCTGGCAGCCGATGGCGCACGGAACGCGAATGGCCGACCGCGGCGACAGCGGGTCGAAAATCTCCGACAGCTCCACGGTCTTGACGTATTCCATCACCAGGAACAGCTGCCCGTTCAGGAGGCCGAATTCCTTGAAGCCGACAATTCTCCGATGGTTCAGGTGGCAGAGATTGTTGACCTCGCGCGCGAACAGCTGCATCGCATGGTCGGAAGCGGCGTGCTGCGGAAGAATGAGCTTCAAAGCCACTTCCTGAGCCGTTGCCTTTTGCACCGCGCGGTAGACAATTCCCATTCCGCCGCGGCCGAGCTCTTCTTTCACTTCGTAGCCGGGAATGGACGGCAGCTCGACGGCCATGGTCGGGTCTGCATCGGCGTCCGTCGTAATCTGCGTTTTCGAGGCAACTGCGGTCGCATGCTGGTAGATCGTCGCCTGCAGAGACTGCGGCAGCCCTTGATCCCGCACGACGCGGACGCGCATTTTCGTAAAACCGCCGGAGATGACGTCGCCGTCCTTCAGACGGCATTCCTTCACGCGCATCCCGTTGACGAACGTCCCGTTCTTGCTGCCGAGGTCGATGAAGTTGCAATCGGGCGGGTTCACTTCCAGGCGGAACTGAAAGCGAGAGAAGTACGCGTCGTCCTTGAGGCAGAGCTGAGCGGAGGCGGAGCGTCCGACGATCAGCGTTGCGTGGCCGTCGAACTCGAACCGCTGATTCTGATGCGGCCCTTCGGTCACCTCAATGACGACGCGCGGTCTCGGATCCGGATGCTCGGAAAGCTCTTTGGCCCAGGCGGGGTAGCGCGCCACGAAATCGGCCAGCGACAGACCCGGTTCGCGATTCTTCCGGAACCGGTACTCGGCGCGGGCAAGATCGAGCAGATCGTTCCGGGTCAGCTCCGCGAATTGCGTCCCGTACTGGTCCACCTGCAATGGGGCGCCCGAGTCGATCCGGTGCTGAAGCTCGACGCGAATCAGGTCGAGAACCAGCTCGTGGCGGAATCGGGTGTCGGCGGGGAGAAAATCCTGAATGCGGGGCTCGTGCCCGCCACGGAGCGCATTCTCAAACCGGGCGACAAGGAGTTGCTTTCCCCGATCCTGATCGGGCGACATCGAGTAACTGAAGAGCGTCATCACCCACTCCGGCGTTTGGGATCATTTGATCGATGATCCACGCCCGCCGGAAGATGAGTTCAGGCCAATTCGAAAAAATTCAGCATCGCAGCCTGCTCCCATCAGGGCATTTACTGATGCCCTGACGAGTGGACAATCGCTCTCTGCTCAAGTCGTGCTCACGCCTGCTCGGAGTGGAGCCCGATGCCGGAGTAGTAGAAGCCGAGTTCACGGAGCTTCGCCGGGTCGTAAAGATTGCGACCGTCGAAGATGACCGGCGACTTCATCTTGTGCTTCAGGTAGGCGAAGTCCGGGTTCCGGAATTCGTTCCACTCGGTGACGATCGCCAGAGCATCCGCCCCGTCGAGCGCGTCGTAGTGATGGTCGAAATACTCGAGCTTCGTCTTGTAAATTTCCTTCACGTTCTCGGCTGCGACCGGATCGTGCACGCGGACCTTCGCCCCCGCCTCCAGCAGCCGGTCAATGAGCACCAGCGACGGCGCTTCGCGGATGTCGTCGGTGCGGGGTTTGAATGAGAGCCCCCAGACCGCAATCGACTTCCCCTTGAGGTTGCCGCCGAAGTGCCGCGACAGCTTCGAGAACAGCACTTCCTTCTGCGCATTGTTGACCTGGTCAACCGATTCGAGCACGCGCGGCTCCATTCCCTTCGCATGGGCGACGGCGACGAGCGCGCGGACGTCTTTCGGGAAGCACGAACCGCCGTATCCGACACCCGGAAACAGGAACGAGAAGCCGATGCGCTGATCGTGGCCGATGCCGCGGCGCACTTCGTTGATGTCGGCGCCGACCCGCTCGCAGAGATTCGCCATTTCGTTGATGAAGCTGATCTTCGTCGCCAGCATGCAGTTGGCGACGTACTTCGTCATCTCGGCGCTTTCGAGCCCCATGACGAGATACGGATGCTCCGTCCGGAGGAACGGCTTGTACAGTTCATGCAGCTTCGCGCCGACTTCGGGACGCGTCGCGCCGACGACGACCCGGTCCGGGACCGTGAAGTCCTGAATGGCCGCCCCTTCTTTCAGGAACTCGGGATTCGAGGCGACGTCGACATCGCGCTTCAGCAGCGACTTGAGCCGCTCCGCGACTTTGCGGTTCGTTCCAACCGGCACGGTGCTCTTCACGACGACGACCGTCTGTGTCGAAAGATGCGGCGCGAGGGAATCAGTCACGGCCCACAAACCGCGGAGATCGGCCGACCCATCGTCTCCCTGCGGCGTTCCGACGGCGATGAAAACGGCGTCGGCGCCGGGAACGGCTTCGGGGTAGCTGGTCGTGAACTTGAGACGGCCCGCTTTGCTGTTGCGCTGCACGAGCTCGGTCAGTCCGGGCTCGTAGATCGGTATTTCGCCCTTGCGCAGGTTGTCGATTTTCTTCTGGTCGATGTCGACACAGGTCACATCGTTCCCGCTTTCAGCGAAACAGGTTCCGGTCACGAGTCCGACGTACCCGGTCCCGATCATCACGATCTTCACGATGCTTGCCCCCTCAACAGACAATCCAGCTGCTTGTTCCACTGTTCAATGCACGAAGCCCGCACTCGGCGCGGAAACCGATCCCGGCGAGCCGTTGAAAGTTTCCATCATGGATGATGCGCCAGGCCTCTGTCCACGGGCGCAACCCCGGAAA
>JBFWWA010000313.1:0-6156 GCA_050246455.1 Planctomycetaceae bacterium | reverse complement strand
CCCCAGAAAAGCAACTTGTCGTTCGGGCGAGAAGCATCCGAACCGAGAGTGCCGGAATTGACTGCGGTCATCGAATCAATCTCCTCTTTCCCAGTGCACGAGTTGTCGATCCACGTTTCGAGCTGCGCAAATCCCGCTCAGGATCCGACCGTTGTTTTTTTGCAAATCCGTTCGCAACACCGGTGCGCGCCATCGAGCAGGACGAGGCATCCTAACCGCTCGCAAGGCTGTTTTCCACAAGCGGACCGGGCCGGAACCGACCCTCAGGGCATTTCCCCACCGCCCCCCCGCAGAGTCGACCGCGCCGCCGTTTTCCGGTCGGCCGGTATGCCCACGGCTCGGTGTGGCGAGTGTTTCGCAAGCTGCGTCTCGGTCGCTGGTCGTCGGGAGCCGAGAACGGAAATGAGCGGCATCAACGACGGGTGAGGACGATCAGCTTGCCGCGGGTGCGGGCGTCGATGTTGCCCGGAAGGATCGCCGTACCGCCGGCCCGGGCGATCTCCGCGAGCCGGTTCCACTCGGGGAACCCCATCCGCTGCCGAGGCCAGCCCATCCGTTTCCAGACGATGCAAAAGCACTCGCGCAGGACGTCGATGGAAACCTCGGCGAGCGCATCGCGATTCACCCGGCAGGAAGTATCGTCGGAATGCTCCATCGCATCCCGCATGAGGAGTTCCGCTTCCTGCTCGATCCGGTGGTACACGTCGAACGCCTGTTCCCCGATGTTGAGGAGCGCTTTGCGGACGTTCGGGTTGTACTCCCGTTCCAATAGCGGCAGCAGCGACCTGCGGATCCGCACGCGCGTCAGCGTCTCGTCCTCATTGGTCGCATCGGTCCGCCAGGGTTGGCCGATCTCCGTCAGGTAGCCTTCAATTTCCGAACGGGTTGCGAAGAGCAGAGGCCGGACCAGAACGATGCCGGCTGCGAACTCCCGTTCGGAAGCAATTCCGCGCAGCCCGGCCAGCCCCGTGCCGCGCACGATGTGGTGCAGAATCGTCTCCGCCTGATCGTCGGCAGTGTGCGCCGTCAGGACGAGCTGACAGTTCTCACGGCGCGCGACCTCTTCGAGGAATTCATAACGGACCCTTCGCGCGGTTTCTTCAATTCCCGACCGGTCTTCGCGGGCACGGGCTCCCACATCCGTACTTTGAATCACGCACAGCGCATCAAGCCGTCGGCAGAGATCGGCCACGAAGCGGGCGTCCTCGTCCGATTCCGCGCCGCGCAGCTGATGATTCAGATGCGCCACAACGAAGTCGAGAGGCAGTTTCTCGCGCAGCGCAGCGCAGCCCCAGAGCAGGGCAATGCTGTCGGCGCCGCCGGAAACCGCGAGCAGCATCCGCTTCGCCGGCAAGCCCGACGCGACAATCGCGTTTTGAAGTTGCTGAACGAATTCACTCATCCCAAACCGCTCAGTACCATCGTTTTGACGCGACACGGTCGGGCCGCCACCGGCCGCGGGCTGGGCAAATCGGGCCGACCGTGCGGGAGCATCTTGCGGGATCGAAACGGATTTCGGTGCTTTTCGAGTTCTTGGTTGACCACCGGTTTCGCTTTGGTAGTATGACTTTAGGACCGGCGGCGGATTCTCGGCATTCAAAGTGCTGGCCCCCGGCGGTTCAATGAAGATTTGAAAATACGTTAACTGAATTGCGTGGAATTAACTGGAACCTCCGGGCATCAAAGGCCGGGAGGAGTGCGCTCCGGCAGTCTTAAGGCCTGCATTGAGCGCGTGCGCAGCAACACGATCGGTTCCGATGGAAACCAAGATGGTTGACGGCATCGACAAAACGCTTTCCCTCGTCCTGCAGTGGGTCTTCGGCTGGCTTGGCCTCCGCTCACTGGCTGAACTTCGGACGCAGTGGGCCGTATCGCCGTGCTGGATCACGGCTGATTATCGCTCGCGACCCTCCGACTGGAAAGTCCTGCCCGACACAACCCCGTTCGCTGGTCGGATGCCGGTGGCTGTACTGGCCCCCGCGCGTTGTGGTCCGGCGGTCCGGTTGTCTTCGCCGACAGGTGCTCGACCGCTTTCATTTTGGCCCCATTCGTCTCTTCCGTAGTTGCTCCTCTCCGCTCCTCTCTGACAACTCGTCGCCGTACTGAGCCGTTGCCGGAAGGCGCGGCCCGCGGTTGCCTTTCTGCTTCGGCGGTTCCGTCGATGCCGCTCGCTGCGCCATTTCCGCAGCCCGGCATGGGCCAGGAACGAAAGCGACGAACGATGACAGAACTGATTGTGGGAGCTGTAGCGCTCGCCCTGGGAGGGGCAGCCGGATTTTTCTTCGAGAAGCTTCGACGCGGCGCCGCCTACCAGACGCGAGACCAGATTGTCGAGCAGGCGAAGACCGAAGGGGCCAACATCCTCAAGACGCACGAGCTCGCCGCCAAGGAACAGCTTCTCAAACGCCGCGAAGAGCTTGAAAAGGAAATTCACCGCACCCGCGAAGAACTCCGCGAACATGAGCGGCTTCTCGACAAACGCGAAGTCCTGCAGAACGAGCAGCACGAAGACATCGTCAAGAAAGAGCGGATGCTCGAGCTGACGCAGAACAAGCTCGTCGACCGTTCCCGCGCCATCGAAATCCGGGAAAAGGAAATCGACCGCATCCTCAGCGAGGAGCAGGAGCAGCTCTACAAGATCAGCGGACTCGACAAGAAAGCCGCGACTGACATGCTCCTCGATCGGCTCGACCGGCAGCTCAAGAACGAGACCGGCACGCTGATCCTCAAACGTCAGAACGAGCTGAAGCAGGAATGCGACAAGATGGCGCGCGAGATCGTCGGCATGGCGGTCCAGCGTTACGCCGCGCCGCACACGTCGGAAACGACCGTCTCCAGCGTCGACATTCCCAACGACGAGATGAAGGGACGCATCATCGGCCGCGAAGGGCGCAACATCCGCGCCTTCGAGAAAGAAACCGGCGTCGACGTCATTGTCGATGACACCCCCGGCGTCGTCATTGTCTCCGCGTTCGACAACGTCCGCCGCGAGATCGCGAAGCTCGCCCTCGTGAAGCTCATTCAGGACGGCCGCATCCACCCGACGCGCATCGAGGAAATTGTCAACGAGACCAAGAAGGAGATGGACGAGCACATCCGCCGTCTCGGTCTCGAAGCGTGTCAGGAAGCGGGGGTCGCGGGTCTGCACGAGAAGATCGTCGACCTGATGGGCCGGCTCAACTTCCGCGTCAGTTACAGCCAGAACGTCCGACGGCATTCGATCGAAGTAGCTCACCTGACCGGCATGCTGGCCGAACAGCTCGGCCTCGACGGCACGCTCGCCCGCCGCTGCGGATTCCTGCACGACATCGGCAAAGCGGCCGACCATGAAATGGAAGGGGGCCACCCCGCCGTCGGTGCGGAGCTCCTCAAGCGTTATGGCGAAATTCCCGAAGTGGTGCACGCCGCCGCGGGGCATCACGACGACATCCGGGTCGACTATCTCTATACGGTGCTGGTGGCTGCCGCCGATGCAATCTCGGCTGCCCGTCCGGGTGCTCGCCGCGAGACGCTCGAGAAATACGCGCGGCGTCTCGAAGAACTCGAAACTCTCGCCTGCGGATTCCCCGGCGTCGAACAGGCGTACGCAGTGCAGGCCGGCCGCGAGATCCGCGTCATCGTCGACTCCCGCCAGATCAACGACCGCGAAGCGGCCAAACTCTGCCGCGATTTAGCAGACGCAATCGAGAAATCGCTGACCTACCCCGGCGAGATCAAAGTGACAGTCCTTCGCGAATCCCGCACCGTCGAGTTCGCGAAGTGAGCAGAAGGAGTCAGGAGCCAGGAATCAGGGGTAAGGGGTTAGGGAAGTAGTTCGATTGCCACCGGCGATGCCCTTGAGCCGCCAATACCTTTCACAATTAGTCGATGGTCGAGCTATCGCGCGCATCCGATTGCACAAAGGTTGCTCTGGAGCGAGTCATGCAAAACAGCCACATTCTCCACGGCGGACCCAAAGGCGACCTCACCGCCTTACGCGATGCCGCAAAGAGCGGCAAGAAGTTCTCGAATTGGTCCTGCCTGAAGAATGCACGGCTTGGCGATCAAGTCTTTTTCTACATCCTGGCACCAGAGTCTGCCATCATGGCGACAGGTACGGTTTTGAGTGATGCCAGGCGTGGAAAAACGTGGGATTTTGAGGCGACCGTTGGCGCAATCCGATTGCTCGAAGACCCGATTTCCCTGAACGAGCTTCGCAGAATGTTTCCGCACTGGAAGTGGGCCAAGTCTCCGCAATCAGAAGTTTATCTCAATGAAGCTCAAGCCCGCAAGCTTTCGGATCGGGCGAAGCGAAGTAATCCGAAGCTAGGGAAGAATCCGATTTCTGTCTCCCGAGGTGCAGGTTTTGGTAACGCTGAAACGAATGCACGTGTCGAACGTGCAGCGATCGTTGCCGTTACACGAGAATTCAAACGGAGAGGATTTCAGGTACGGTCTTGCGAGGCCGAGAACTGCGGATTTGATCTCATCGCTAGTAGGAGCAGAAAGGAACTCCACATCGAGGTTAAAGGCGTCCAAGGGTTACAGCCCACGTTCATTATTACGAAGAACGAGGTTGAGGCTGCGCAAACGGATCCGCTGTTTCACTTGGCAATAGTTAGAAGCGCTCTAACTCGTTCTCCGAGAATCGACATCCTCGAGGGGGCAGAGTTTCTTCGGCGATCAGAACGCGTGCCGATAAGCTACAGAGCGATCATTAAGCCCTGAAACTGCGAATAAGTGATGTACGGCCGGTTCCACCGGCCGATGACGCGAGTTGCGTCCACTCCAACTCGGCCGGTTCCGTCAGCCGCGAGAGCGCAACGCTTCGAACCCTCTCCCCGCCGCGGGAGAGGGGAGGGTGAGGGGGAACCTTTCGAGAATTCCCTTCTCATCATTTCCTCGAGCCGAAGCACCAATCGCCGCCGCCGGTGACACCCCCTGGCGGTTGCATGGATTCGACACCGGAGCACGATGAATCCGAGCCGAGTCCCGCGAACCTGAATATCGCGGGCTCCGGCGAAAACTCCCCTTGAGCCCCGTTGCCACATTCGGGATACTTCCGCCGCGCATCGGCTGGGCCTCGTCTGGCCGGTGGACGGTTCTCGATCTGACGATCCCTGGGCGGTGAAATTCAACTTCCCGAGTTGAACGGGCCGATCGCCCGGGTGCCTCCCCAGCGGGGCAGCTCAGCATTGTTGGTGCTGCAATTGCACGCGTGTTCGAGCTCGTTGAACGAAGCCGGAGTCAAGTGCATGCGGCGGCAAAGCCGTCGCTGACCCAACCGCTGTTCGAGTTCGCCTTCGACCTCAGGGTCTGGGGTGCGACGCAAATCAAAGGGAGTTGAAATGCAACGATTTCGCAACGTGACTCTGCTGGCAGTTCTTGCCGTCATGACGACAACTGCCGTTTACGGGGCGGACAACGACCGCCGCGGCCGCTGGGGCCGGACGGAAAACTGGGGGAAACGCGCCCGCACGGAGCGCCTCGCCGCGGAACTCTATCGTCAGGCCAATGCGATCTGCTGGGAAATGAACCGCTATTACCAGCACAACGCCAAGTACAGCGAGAATTATCGCCAGATGTACACGATCCGCGAAGGTGCCAAGCGAATCCACGACATGGTAAACGACGGCTACCATCGTCGCCGCCACGACAAGGACGACCGCATCGAATTTGAAGTGCGTGCGCTCGACAATCTCTTCCACCAGATCGACTATGATGTTCGCCGCTGGCGTTCGAGCCGCCGCGACCGTTCACGCGGCGCCGACCTGGTCGCCCAGATGGACGAAGTCGAAGACACGCTCCATCGGCTGATGGATGACTACGGCGTCGACACCAAGTTCCGCGACGGTTACGGACGCCGAGACCGCGATCACGACCATGACCACGGTCGTAACGACCGCGGCCCGCGCCGCTAAGCCGCGCGGCTGTGTCTGAAAATCTGCAGAAGCCGGCGGTTCATCGGAGCCGCCGGCTTTTTTTCTTTGAATCGATCCTCGCAACGTCCGCTGTGCCCGGAAACTCGCGTGGTGTGCGTTCGCCGAACCACGCCCCTGGCAGGGCGTGCCAGCGAACAGAACTAGCGCGGCGCGAAAATCCGCTCTGCCGCCTGCTCGCCGCTCTGAACGCAGTCGGGAATGCCGACGCCGTGAAAATAATTCCCCGCCAGCTCGA
>JBFWWA010000312.1:0-6165 GCA_050246455.1 Planctomycetaceae bacterium | reverse complement strand
TAAAGAGTTTGCAATCGGTACACGTTCCCAGGTCGCGCCGGGGATCCGAGGTACCGACTCCGCATCGACATACTCAAAAGATTGTCGGAGTTCACCAACCAAATTGTCAAAGATCGCGGGAGACTCTCACCGCTCCCCCGTGTTTGGGGCTGCGTTTGAGTCACCCGGGCAAAGGGTCATCTTAGCAACGGCGATCAGGGTGTCAACTCTCCGGCGCAATTTTTTTTCAGTTCTTTTCGCACCCCATTTCCGCGCCAGTTTCTTTCCGCATCCGGAGTCTTCGTCAAACCTTACGGATCTTACGCCGATCGCGGCAATTTCACCGCGCCGAGAACCTTTGCGCGCCGCCTCCTTCCCATTCCCTACACCGCCAATCGATCCGGATTCGGGCCGTGCGACAGCTTCGCACTCATGAATCCCCGTTCCCCCAAATCGACCGGCACGCGCCCGAATCTGCTCGCCTCCGGATCGCGAGAACACAATTATCGGCCAACCGCACGCGAAAATCCGATCTCAATCGGCACCTCAGAGCCGTTGGCCCCGCTCCCCCTTCCGGTTGCCGGTGTCCACCTATAGAATGCCGCCACCCGCAGACGTCAGATCGGCCCACGCCGACACGATTGCTCAAGACGCCCGCAATCGACACCGGCAGAAACCGACCCGGCACAACGAGATAAAACACGAAATTTAGGCAATGTGCGAGCTGGAGACGGAATGACGCAGCGCAAAATTCTTGTCACCGCTGCACTCCCCTACGCCAATGGCGAGATTCACCTCGGCCACATGGTCGAGCACGTGCAGACCGACGTCTGGGTTCGCTTCCAGAAGCTTCGCGGCCACCGCTGCATTTTCCTCTGTGCGGACGACACGCACGGCACGTCGATCATGATCCGCGCCCGCCAGGAGAAGCGGAGCGAGGAAGCCCTGATCGCCGACGTCCACGCCGCACACATTCGCGATTTCGCCGGCTTCGGCATCTCCTTCGACAACTACGGCAGCACCAACAGCCCCGCCAACCGCGCGCTGGGCCACGAATTCTGGGCCGCTCTGCGCAAGGGAGGATACGTCAGCGAACGCGACGTCACGCAGCTCTATGACCCGGAAGCAAAAACCTTCCTCGCGGACCGCTTCGTCAAAGGGACCTGTCCGGTCTGCAAATCGGCCGATCAATACGGCGACAGCTGCGAGAAATGCGGCTCGACCTTCAGCCCGGCCGAACTCATCGATCCGAAAAGCACTCTCTCGGGTGCAACTCCCGAAATCCGCAGCGCCCCGCACCTCTTCGTGAACATCGAGAAGCTGCACGCTTTTCTCGACGAATGGTCGCAGAGCGGCGGGCACCTGCAGGACGAAGTCGCGAATTACCTCAAGGGGCACTTCCTCGGCGAGCCGCTGCGCGACTGGGACGTCTCGCGCCCCGCTCCCTACTTCGGCTTTGAAATTCCCGATGCACCCGGGCACTACTGGTACGTCTGGTTCGATGCCCCCATCGGCTACATCGCGTCGACGCAGGAATGGTGTGAACGGAACGGCGAGAAACTGGCCGACTGGTGGAAGAATCCTGATGTCGAGATCCACCACTTCATCGGCAAAGACATCACCTACTTCCACACACTCTTCTGGCCGGCGATGCTCAAGGTCGCAGGCTTCACATTGCCGACGAAAGTCCACATCCACGGCTTTCTGATGGTCGGCGGCGAGAAAATGTCGAAGTCGCGCGGCACGTTCGTCCTCGCGTCGACGTATCTCAAGCATCTCGATCCGGCCTACCTGCGCTACTACTTTGCATCAAAGCTCGGCCCAAGGCTCGATGATCTCGACCTCAACCTCGACGAGTTCGTGACCAAGGTCAATTCCGATCTCGTCGGCAAAGTCGTGAACCTCGCGAGCCGGACCGCGAAGTTCCTCGAAGGAGAAGCGCTCGCAGAGAAATATCCCGACGACGGCGGGCTCTTTGCACAGGCGGCAGCCGAGGGCGAGCAGATCGCACAGGCGTATGAAAACTGCGATTACAACCTCGCCATGCGCCTCGTGATGGCTGCGGCCGACCGCGCAAATAAGTACATCGACGAAAAACAGCCCTGGACGATCCGCAAGGATCCGGCCCGCAAAGCCGAGCTGCGCGATGTCTGCACGGTGGCGCTCAACCTGTTCCGGCAGCTCGCGATTTATCTCGCACCGGTCCTGCCGAAACTCGCGGAGCAGACCGGCGCGCTTCTCAGCACGCCGATCGTCGACGGAAGCTGGAAGGATGCCAGCACGCCGCTCCTGGGAGCGAAAGTCCAGAAATACGAATACATGATGAAACGAGTCGAACCTCAACAGGTACAAGCCATGATTGAAGAGAGCAAGCAGCCGGTCGCAGAGTCCGCATCGAACCTTCCCGCCGACGGCCCGGAGGCGCTCGCGAAAGAGCCCCTCACCGCAGAGAACTGCACCTACGACGATTTCGTGAAAGTCGACATGCGTGTCGCGCGCGTCGTCGAAGCGGAAGAAGTCAAAGACTCCGACAAGCTCCTCAGGCTCACCCTCTCGCTCGGCGGCGACGTGAAGAAGAACGTCTTCGCCGGCATCAAGGGGGTCTACAAGCCGGAGGATCTCCTCGGCCAGCTCGTCATCTGCTGCGCGAACCTCGCCCCGCGCAAGATGCGGTTCGGATTGAGTGAAGGGATGGTCCTTGCTGCCGGCGCTGGCGGCAAGGAAATCTTCGTCCTCCGCCCCGACAGCGGCGCCGTCCCCGGCCAGCGCGTGCATTGATTCCGCAGGCTGGGCTCCACCCACCGTTTTCTTCGCGCGGGCTGCCGCCCGCTTCAATTGGCAACCGATCGGGGCCACTCGAAGAGCACAGACAGGAATGTCCGTGCTCCAAAAACGCATTCCGGAGCACAGACATTCCTGTCTGTGCTTTTTTTTCGAATTGGCGTGGAAAATGGCGGGCAGAACCCACCTTGCGGAATTCTCGATCCCTCTCGCTCCAAAGCGGCAATTGGTGTACAAACTCGCCCCGTTTCCCGCTCGTAAACAGTCGACGGGCGAAACGCGCTGCTCCGCACCGATCCCCATGACGGGAACGATCGATGAAGATTCTCGGCCTGCACTTCGGGCATGACGCCTGCGTGACGCTCCTCGACGACGGCAGGCCGGTGACGGTCCTCGAGCGCGAGCGGACGACCCGCACCAAGCACGCTCTCGGCCTGAAAGCCGCCGACATCAAGCAGGTACTCGAAGACACCGCGACCGACCTCCGCGAGATCGACTACTGCTCCATCACCTCCACGCAGCACGTCGAGCTCGTCTTCCTTGAACCCGATCAACTGCGCGTCAGCTACCAGCCGTGCCGCGGCGAAACTCTGAAATCGTGGATTCACGATCAGATGCCGGGGCTCAGGGAACACTTCCTCTCCCAAGAGCGGTTTCTGCTCCGCGAAGTGATCGGGAGCAGCGCGCATCCGTATCTGCATTTCATGTCGGCTGATGAACGAGCGGCCTTCCCGACCGCGGAAACGATCGGCAACATTGAAGATTATCTCTGGGTCGAAGAGTGGGACCGCAACCGCACGCTCTCGGAAATCGCCAAAGCGAACTACAGCGGCATCTTCAAAACAGAAGCGACAAGGCTTGGCTTTCATTACCCGGCGACAGTCCACCTGTTCGGCAGAGAGATCCCCGCCTGCATCCTGTCGCACCAGATGGCGCACGCCGCGTACGCGTATTACCAGAGCCCGTTCGACGAAGCGGCCGTCATCACGCACGACGGCAACATCCCCGCACGTGGCCTCAACGGACTCTTCTACTACGGTGCCGGCGAAAAACTGTGGGCCGTCACCCCGCATTACCTTCCCATCGGGCTGCTCTACGATCAGGTCGCAGAGAACATCGGCTTTCCCTCGGGGGGCCCGGGAAAGCTGATGGGACTGTCGTCCTACGGCAAAGCGCGGTTCTCGCCGGAACGATTCCTCGGCAACAGCCACGACGTCGTCGAATTTCAGAAGACAGAAATCGTCGCCAAACCGTGGCTCGAATTCTGCCTCACGGAAGCGCATCGCCTCGGCTATGACCTCACAAAGTTCGGCAAGCCCGAGTTCGCGACGGCGCCGATCAACATCGATATCGCCGCGAGCACGCAACTCCTGTTCGAAGAATCGCTCTTGCGCGCCGTTGCATCGTGCGCGAAACTCCTCGCGAACAGCGGACGGACCACGAACCGTCTCTGCCTCTCGGGGGGAACCGCACTGAACTGTCCTGCGAATTCACGCGTCGCAGCCGAGAGCCCCTTTCCGAATGTCTTCATCCCCCCCGGCTGCGGCGACAGCGGACTTTCGACCGGCTCGGCCCTCGCGCTCTATCACAACGTTCTCGGCCTGCCGCGAAAATCTTCGCCGCGCGCCGATGTCTACGTCGGCCTCGGTGCGAGCTGTCGCTCATCGTCGGTCACGCGCGATGATGTGGCCGCCACTGCAATCGAGAACCCGGCCAAGGAAGCGGCCGCAGCTCTCGCTTCGAATGAGGTCATCGGCTGGTTCGAGGGGCGCAGCGAGCTCGGACCGCGCGCGCTCGGACATCGATCGATCCTCGCCAACCCGACGTTTGCGGAGAACTGGGAGCGGGTAAACCAGATCAAGCGGCGCGAGCGGTGGCGGCCGTTCGCGCCGATCGTGCTCGAAGAGGCGGCGGCCGAATGGTTCGATGAAGTGCCCATTCCCTCGCCGTACATGCTCTTCAACGCCCGCGTCCTGAGGCCGCAGATTCCCGCAGTGACGCATGTCGACGGCTCGGCCCGGATTCAGACCGTCTCGCCGGCCGACGGAGCCATTTACGAACTCGTCCGGGAATTCGGCCGACTCACGGGAGTGCCGGTGCTGTTGAACACATCGTTCAACGGCCCGGGCGAACCGATCGTGGAAACGCCCGACGACGCGCTCCGCTTTCTCGCGAACTCGCCGCTCGACGCGGTGTACTTTCCGGACTCGAAGCTCTGCGCGCGCCGAAGAGCGAACCTTCTCGCCCAACCGAAGTGCGCCTGAATCCGCGTTCGCGCGCCGATTGACCCCCTTCCCGCATCACCCGTCATTTCCGGAGCACAGACATTCCTGTCTGTGCCGAACGGACATCGACTCGCGAAGCGCACAATCACGAATCTCTGGCATGCCCTCGGCTCGTCGAGGGCATGGGCTCGTGCGACGACGACTTCCGTTCTCTCAGGAACGCAGCGTCACTTTCAGAACCGGCCGTGGCATCGCACGATCGGGCAAGCCGGCGTTCGCGAATCTGCGACGGCTCAAACGCGCATCGTTCATGTCTCATCTGCGCCTCATGTTTCTTTCGATTTCTCATGGATTTCTCAATGAAAAATCACCCGGCGCGTATTGACCGAACTCGGATTCCGCGCATGATGGAACCGAACATTCACGACGACAAGCGAACGTTCGCAGCGAATAACCTTCCGTGAATCTCCACGCACGCGGGAACCGGAAAACAATCGACGACACGAACAAGAGCCGCACCCCTGCGATTGAGCAGACACGCTCGTCGCCAGCAATCGATGACCGGAGAAGCGCTATGACAAAATTGACCCGCGAACGAGTCGAAGCCCGATTCGCCCCGACCGAGCTGCGGGACGGCTTTCCCTCCCCCCAAGGCTCGACCATTCAGTTCGCGACGACGGTTCATTCCAGCATCCACACCCCGCCGCCGATTTCCGAAACCGCATTCACGAACAGGTTGGCCGGCGCGATGTTTTCAATCAGGGTCGCCGGAGCAAAGGGGCATCGCCCGAAGGGTGGTCGCCGTGCCCCGGTGTTACGGAACATCACCGACACAATTCCGGGTCGATTCCAAACAACACAGCCCCGAGCGATCATGCATGCGGGCCTCATCCGCACATCCCTCGACGAAACCTGCCGAGCGTATGGTGCAACCTTTGAGACGGAAGCATGCAGCCAATGGAGACTTCCCGGGAAATTCTCAAAGGATGCACGAAATTCGAGACGTCCGAACAACGAGGCACCTGATTCATCACCGAATCCGAAACACTGATCGTCATCGTCGCAGCACCTGCGAATCCTTCTTGACCTCACCTTCCGCTTGCTCTAGGTTATCCCCCATGAAAACCGACACCAGCGCTCGCACTCGCGTCCTTCTTGTCTCACTCCTGGCCTTCGGCGC
>JBFWWA010000311.1:0-6169 GCA_050246455.1 Planctomycetaceae bacterium | reverse complement strand
AATCTCGAACGACATTCCTCTCTCTCCACCTAAACGACACAAATTGGGTCAGAACACGTTTCCGATACAGTAGTTATCGCAAACCGGGCGCTCAGTTGCTTCTGGCCCGGGAACCTCACTTCGTACTTGGCCTCCACCGTTTGCACACGTTATGCCGAACCGGTGCTACGGGAGAACCAACGTCGAGGATTTGCACACTGGAAGGCTGGAATTCAAGGCTGGACCGGTACCCACCGGCTGCAACGATTCTCAATCTGTGACATCAAATTGTCAACAAAAAAATTGCAATTTTTTCAGTCGGCAACACATTCGCACCCATTGAAACGTGCGAATTTCGCTGTCCGACCATTGAGAGTCCGCTGCCGGAGGCAAACGCCTGCCAAACTCGTCCCGACCGGCAACCCCCCAGATTAACAGCCCGGCTCAGCCGATCGAGCCGGGAGGCCGGACCTTGTAGCGCTTCAGCTTCCGGTCGAGGGTTGACCGCTCGATCCCCAGAATCTGAGCGGTTCGCGTCTTGTTGCCGTTGGTCCTTTCGAGTGTCGCGAGGATGTGTTCCTGCTCGAGCTTGTCGAGCGTGACTTCTCCTCGTGCGGGGAGGTCCATGACCGGCATCGACGAATCGGAACGCGGGGTCTGGAGTGCGCTCAGGCGGATGTCCTCTTCCCGGACCTGATTGCCCGTACAGAGAATGACCGCCCTCTCGACGACGTTCTGCAGTTCGCGGATGTTCCCCGGCCAATCGTAATTATGCAGCGCTTCCATGGCGGCCGGAGAGAACTCCTGAACCATTCGACCCGTCTTCCTTGCCGACCGGGTCAGAAAGTAATGGGCAAGAAGCGGAATATCGGAGCGATGCTTGCGCAGCGGCGGTACGGTGATTTCCATGACGTGAAGCCGGAAGTAGAGATCCCGGCGGAAAGTCCCCTTCTCTACGGCCCGTTCGAGATTCCGGTTCGTCGCCGCGACGACGCGAACATCGACTTTCACTGCCGCGTGTCCGCCGACGCGTTCGAAGGCGTGCCCTTCCAGAACCCGGAGAAATTTCGCCTGAATCGAGAGGGGCATCTCGCCCGCCTCATCCAGGAATAACGTTCCGCGGTGCGCCTGCTCGAACTTCCCGACTTTCCGCTCCGTCGCCCCGGTGAACGAACCTTTCTCATGACCGAAAAGTTCGCTCTCCAGCAGGCTCTCGCTCAGTGCGGCGCAGTTCATTGTGTTGAATGGCCGATCATTGCGTCCGCTTCGGAAATGAATTGCGCGGGCGACCAACTCCTTGCCAACGCCGCTTTCTCCGCTGATGAGCACCGTTGCATCCGTCGGAGCAATCAGCGCGATCGTTTCGCGAAGCTGCCGAATCTCCGGGCTTTCGCCGATGATTTCGCTTTCCATCTCCAGCTGACGGCGAAGGAGCTCGTTTTCGTCCTTCACGCGGGCAAGGCCGCTCGCGAGTGACTCCTTCTCCGTCAGGTTGTTCAGCGCGATCGCAAACTGTTCCGCCACCGCGAGGACGAATTCCAGGTCATCGCGATCGAACGAGTTTTCGACCCTGGTCGAGTAAAGATGAATCAGTCCGAAAACGACCTGCCCCGACTGAATCGGTGCGCAGATCACGCTCCTCGCCTTGATCTCGCCGAGACTCCCCGGTGTCGAAAGCCGCGCGTCGGTATCGACGTCGCGTGCGAGGATTGCCTCACGGCTCGCAATGACCAGCCCGGACAGATAGTCCGAGACTTTGTGATACGCGTGTTCCCCGCGGGAGTTATAGGCCACCACTTTCAGCTTGGCGGGGTCGACCTCTCCGGCTTTCACGCGCGGCAGCAGCAGAATCGCGCCGATATCGACCCGCACGCCGGAAAACAGCCCTTCAAGAACCGCGGCGGCGAGCTCTTTGGCCGAACGGCGGCTCCCCATTTCCATCGCCAGCCGGTAGAGGGTCGCAAGTTCCAGGCTCGTCCGGTCTCGATGCAGGAGCGTCGGCGTCCCGGGAACGAGGTACCGCGAACTTTTCGCCCGATGCAGAATTTCGGGCCCGCGCGTCTCTTCGGACGGCAGGCCGTCGATGAGGTTGATCGAGACTTTCGTGTCTTCGTCGGAATCGCTGTTCAGGTCGGATTCATCGATCTGAGTGAACGGTGCGGAAAGATCTTTGGTGAAGCCGAGCTGACAGCCGCCGATCTGAATCAGTTCGCCGCCGTTCAGCTCGCGGTCACCGTTGATCTGCACGTTGTTGACGAGGGTGCCGTTTCGGCTGCCGAGGTCGCGCAAGGTCCAGGCCGAGCCGGCAAGAAAAATCTCGCAATGATTCCGGCTGCAGATTTCGTCGCGGACAACGACTCGGTTTGTCGGAGCGCGACCGATGGTGTTCACCTGACGAGGTGAGAGATCGATGGCGTCGCCCCATGCTCCCCCCTCGCGGACCACGAGATAGGCGACGTTATCCGCGCGTTGACCCTTGGAATTCGATGCCGACATAGACTCAGAATAATGCACGCACTGCGCGGGCAGCAAGGTGAAACTCCTCGGCCTGCTGCACCCTTGGCTTGCGTAAACCGCGATTTCAAACCGATTTCAGGCGCCGCAAAACCTTCAAAGTTCTGTCGTGTCTTGAAGTCCGGCGCGCCGGATGGCATCTTGAGTTCAAGTATGCGGAAGCGCTGATCGGTGACCCTTCACGGCAGGAGACGGACTGCATGCGATTCTCGCTCGTGCTGACCTCGCTGCGACTTTGTGCGACCACAGCTGTGCTGATCGCTTCCGCGACTGGCTCGCCGGCAGAAAACTGGGTCCGCTTCCGCGGGACGGACGGGCGCGGTGCAAGCCCCGACAAAGGGGTCCCGGCCACCTGGAGTCCCGGCGAGTACGCCTTCAACATCGAACTCCCGGGCGAAGGACATTCCGCTCCGGTCATCTTCGGCGACCGGCTCTTCGTCACCTCCGCCGAAGACGAAGGGACGATCCGCCACCTCTTCTGTCTGAATTCAGAAACCGGCAAGACGCTCTGGTCGAAGACGACCGGGATGAACAAGAGCGAAAAGCATGTGAAGAGCAGCTGGGCTTCCGCCTCTCCCACCACCGACGGCAAGCTGGTGTACGTCGCCTTCGCGGACGCTGACCGGTACAGCCTCACTGCGTACGACTACGACGGAAACCTCGTCTGGCGGAAAATGCTCGGCCCGTACGAAAGCCAGCACGGCCTCGGCGCGTCGCCGATTCTGTTCGAGAACCTCGTCATCGCCGCCAACGATCAGGACGGACCAAGTTCCATCGTCGCGCTCGATCGTGAAACCGGCCGACTTGTCTGGAGCACACTCCGGCCGGCGGCCGCGCAGGCGACGTCGTATGCAACTCCCTTCATCCTCGAACGTAATAACGCCGTTCCGCTCCTTATCTGTTCGAGCAGTCAGGCAGGTGTAACCGGGCTCGACCCGCGCACCGGTCGCGAAGTCTGGACGACCGGCCCGCTTCCGGCACGGACCGTCGGCTCGCCCATCGAAGCGGGGGGGCTCATCTTCCAGGCCTGCGGCGGCGGCGGACGCGGCAAAGAGATGATCGGCATCGACCCTTCAGGGCAAGGCAATATTGCGAAGACGCACATCAAGCAGAAGCGCGAGAAGATCGTCCCCTACGTCCCCACTCCCGTCGTCAACGACAACCACATCTATTTGTGGACCGACGACGGCGTGGTCACCTGCACGGAGATTGAATCGGGTAACGACGTCTGGAAGCAGCGCATCGGCGGCAATTTCAGCGGCTCGCCCATCTGCGTCGACGACCGCATTTACATCGTCAACGAAAAGGGAGAAGTGATCGTTGTCGGCGCATCGCCCGAGTACAAACTCTACGGCAAGATGCCCCTCGGCGACCCGTCGCATTCCACCCCCGCCGCCGCGAACGGCCGCCTCTACTTCCGCACCTTCCACCGCGTGATCTGCATCGACTCCGCCGGCGCAAAGAAGAAAGTCGCTCAGACGAACGCCGACGGATAGCGATCGTCTTGCGGGGTGCGTCGTGACGTGGGGTGACCCAGCGTGCCTGACATACCGATCCACGAATCTTCGCGGGTGGCACAGTAGTTTAATCCGGCATCGGCCATAGGCCGCCGTACCACGTGTAGAATTTGTCGAACGTCTCGGAGTTCTGGTTAATCCAGATCAAGGGGGCGTAGATGGTTTCAAACCACCACCCAATACGCTCGTCGACGTAGCCCGCCTCAAAGAGTGCCATGCCCAGCAGTCGGGCCGGTGGCCCGCTGAGAACGTACAGCACGAGCAGCACAACCAACGCCGCGCTCCACGTCCCCCAACTCCGCTTCTGCTCGTCCGATGATTTGCCCATCCGTGGCCTCCCTGTGAATCCGTAAATCGTCCTGCGAATTCGTGGGGTATCCGACGACAAAATCGTCGGCTTGGGATTCTACGGTCCGTATCTCCGCGCAACGAGTCCGCTACTGCGCGCTCTTCACATCCGGACGCAGCTTCTTCGCTTCGCGCAGGTAGACGTGCACGATCTCTTTTTGCGGCTTCTCGGTATTGAGATGCAGCAGCACGCGGACGCAGCGCGGCATGCTGCCGGCGATGGGAATCTCCGACGCGCACAGGAGCGGAACCTGCGACATCCCGAGCGCACGCGCCGCTTCCGCCGGGAAGACCGACGTCAGGTCCGCGGTCGTCGTGAAGATCGCCGACGCAATCTCGTCAAACCCGTCGATTCCATTCAGCCGCAGGATTTCCTGCAGAAGTTCTCGTGTCGCCGCCAGAATTTCAGCGGGAACGTCCGCCTCGACGCTCGTTGCACCCCGTATGCCGCGAACTGCCATAACCTGCCAACAATTAAAGGGATTGAACCGACGAAGGGCGCAATGATGCTCACAATCTACACGATTCTCAAGCTGTCGCGAAGGAGTTCGCCGGCCAGGACGAAAGTTTTGCCGTCCGCTGGCCGCTTCGAGCGTTCGGCATCCTCGCGGATTGCCGCACCCTCCGGGCCTCAAATCGTCTCGATTCCAAGGCACAAATCGATGCGGAAAACGGACTTGCCGTCATCCTCGAATTTGGAGTACAAGTCCCCCCGCAGGAACGCGATTGACCTGCGAGGAGCGTCGAAGGCTTCAACCTGAAGTGATCAGGGACCAGGAGCCGGCGATCGATCGAACGCCCCTCGCAACCGGAAAAAGGATTTTCCGACATGGCGACTACCACGGCGGCCGAACTGGCTGCCAAGCTTGGCGGGGAGTGCGAGGGGAACGCTCAGACGGTGGTGCTCGGCGCCCAGGCGATCGAAAAAGCCGGCCCGCACGATATCACCTTCGTCGCCGACGACAAGAACCTCCGCAGACTTTTCTGCTGCCGCGCCGGAGCGGTGATCGTGCCGCGCGGGCTCGCCGCACAAATTCCGACCTCCGCCCGGCCCGCCGCCCTGATTCTGGTCGATGACGCCCTCACGGCTTTTCTGCAGGCGGTCGTCGCCCTTCGCCCGCAGCGCCGCAAGCAGCATGTCGGCATTTCCGATAAAGCGATCGTCAGCCCCTCCGCCCGCTTCGGCGCAAACCCGAACATCCATCCCGGCGCCGTCATCGGGGATGACGTCGTCATCGGCGATAATTGCGAGATTCACCCCGGTGCCTGCATCGGCGCCGGCTGCCGGCTCGGCGATGACGTGACCGTGCATCCCAATGCCGTGCTCTATCCGGAAATGCTCATCGGCAGCCGTGTCATCGTGCACGCGAATGCGGTCATCGGAGCGGACGGTTTCGGCTACCGGTTCGTCAAAGGACGCCACGTCCGCATTCCGCACTTCGGTACGGTCCGCGTCTGCGACGACGTTGAAATCGGCGCCTGTTCGACGATCGACCGCGCGATGATCGGCGAGACCGTCGTCGGTGAGGGAACAAAGCTCGATAACCTCGTGATGATCGGCCACAACTGCGAGATCGGAAAGCACAACGCCTTCGCGTCGCAGGTCTGCATCGCGGGCTCGGTGGTCACCGGCGACTACGTCGCCTGTTCCGGCCAGGTCGGCATCGTCGACCACGTCCGCGTCGGCGACAAATGCCGCATCGGCGGCAAGGCCGGCGTCCACAAGGACCTGCCGGGCGGACAGACCTACATCGGCTCTCCCGCCGCACCCGAAGCGGAGGCGCGCCGGATCGTCATGGCGCAACAACGGC
>JBFWWA010000310.1:0-6178 GCA_050246455.1 Planctomycetaceae bacterium | reverse complement strand
CTGCAAGCCCTGCTACCAGACCTGCTATCGCGACGTCTGCTACACGGTCTGCAAGCCGGTGTACGAGACCTGCTATCGCGACGTCTGCTGCACGACCTACAAGACTGTGACGGAGACTTGCTACCGCGACGTCTGCTACACGGTCTGCAAGCCGATCGTTGAGAAGAAGCTCGTCGACATCTGCTGCGGCGAGTGGAAGACGGTGACGGAAACGGTTCCCGGAGCGTGCTACGATCGCTGCGTCTGCGATCCGGGCACCTGGGAATGGGATCCGTGCACCTGCTGCTGCGTCTATAAGCCGGGCTGCTGCCGGACGGAACGGGTTCAGTGCCCGCCGACGACCTGCTGCCGCCGGGTGTGGTGCCCGAAGACCGTTCAGCAGGAAGTCTGCTGCACGCGATACGAGCAGGAAGTGAAGCACTGCCGGGTTCCGTACACGGTCTGCCGCCAGATTCCGTGCACGTCAACCAAGCGAGTTCCTTACACGGTTTGCCGTATGGAGCGTCATACTTGCACCAAGCGGGTTCCTTACACGACCTGCACGATGGTTCGCGAGTGCCGCACCAAGCGGGTGCCGTACACGACCTGCACCTGGACGGAAGAATGCATCACCAAGCGGGTCCCTTACACCACCTGCACGATGGTGTCGGAGACTCGTACACGTAAGGTTCCTTACACGACCTGCACGATGGTTCGCCAGACCTGCACTCGCAAGGTTCCGTACACTGTCTGCAAGAAGGTCTGCTGCACGAGCTACAAGACCGTGTCGCGTTGCGTCCCCCGCACCGTCTGCCACAAGGTCACCCGCTGCGTGCCGCGCACCGTCTGCAAGCAGGTTCCGGTCCAATGCTGTGCACCGGCTCCGACCTGTGCAGCTCCGACTTGTGCCGCTCCTACCTGTGCCGCACCGGCCACGACGGCTGGCGGCTAAAGCCAAGTGGATTGAGGGGCGCCGGCCACACGACGGGCCGGCGTCCTTCGCCACGCCGCGAACTCGACAATCCGACTTTTCTTGCCCGATGCGGGGGCGGTTCCCAGTGAGCCGCCCTCGCATTTTCTTTTGGAGACAGGGTTCAGGAATCAGGATGCAGGGAAAGAGTAATGCAGTCCGACGACAAGTCGTCGGCGTGGAGATTCCCCTAACTCCTGATTCCTACCTCCTATCCCCTCTCACAGCACCGGTGCGAAGAGGCGGCAGACGCTTTCCGGAAGACGGGCGATCGCATTCCGTCTCAGCCAGGGTTCGAGCTCGACCCGCTTCGAGAATTTCACATCTTTGTCGAAGTGCTCCGAGAGCTGCAGGGCCGTTCGGGAATCGTACGTGACGACCGCGATCTCGAAATTGAGCAGGAGGCTGCGTGCGTCGAAATTCGGACTCCCGATCAGCGACCAGTCGCCGTCGATCGCCAACGTCTTCGAGTGCATCAGGCCGCGCCCGTATTCGTAAATCTCAACCCCCGAACGCAACAGCAGTTCGTAATAGGAACGGGCGGCGTACAGGGTTGATGGATGGTCCGACTTCGCCGGAAGCATCAGCCGCACCCGCACTCCTCGCAGCGCGGCCGCCTCGAGTGCGGCCAGCAGCGGCTCGGTGGGAACGAAATAGGATGTTGTCAGCAGAACCTGCTCGCGCGCTTCGTTGATTGCCGCGAACATGATTGCATGAAAGGAATGTGAATCCCCGGCGGGCTCCCCGGCCACGACCTGCGCAATCACCGTGCCATTCTCTTGCGGCGGCGGAAAAATGTCGGGCTGTGTCAGTTCCTCATTCGTGGCGTAGTACCAGTCTTCCGCAAACACCTGTTGCAGTTGCAGAACGACCGGACCATACAGACGCAAATGCGTATCGCGCCAGTACCCGAGGTTCGGATCTTTCCCGATGTACTCGTCTCCGATATTCATTCCGCCGGTGAAGCCGACGAGCCCGTCGACAATCACGATCTTGCGGTGACTGCGAAGATTGATCGACCATCTCTCGTGAAAGGTCGCGCCGGGCAGAAACGAGGCGACTTTGATCCCCGCATCGAGCATCGGCTGCAGAAACCGTCGGCTCAATCGGAGAGAGCCGATGCCGTCATACAGAAATCGAACAGTGACTCCCTCCTTCGCTTTCTGAATCAGCAGGTCGCGGACGCGTGTGCCGGTTTTGTCGGGCTGCCAGATATAGTATTCGAGATGCAGGGTTTCCTTCGCAGATTTGATCGCTTCTTCGATCAGCGCGAGAGTGCGGACCGTGTCGTCCAGGACCTCGACGCGGTTGCCGTGCGTCGGCGCCGTTTCCGCCACGCGCGAAGCGAGACGCATCAAGCGGACATGCCGCGGATGTTCCGCTTCGCCCGGAATCAGCTGGTACTGCGTCAGCTCCGGCAGCGAACGCAGAATGACATTAGTCGCCTGCTGTTTGCGAGCCGCCCGTCTCCCGACGCGATTGATACCGAACACGACGAACAGAAGCGCGCCGAAAATCGGCAGGTTGACGATCGCCATAATCCAGGCGACGGTGGAAACCGGCTGCTTCGGTCGCGCCAGAAGCACAACCGGGATGAGGGCCAGCGTCAGGAGATACCCCGCCGTCGTTACGATCCAAACGAGGTCGGAGCTGGTCATGGCATCGACAATCTTCGCAGAATTACGATAATCACGGGCGTTTGGACCGCAGTTGAAGGTTCTCGGAGGGTATTCGGGAACTTCGGAACTTGCAACGGCGTCAAAGGAGCCATTGGACGAAACCCGCCGATGCGGTCAGCTTTCAGCCCGCCGTAATGCGAGTTTCGTCGTGAGAATCCGCCGTCGCCCGACTGGAGCGACTGCGTTCAACCGGCGTGGTCCCCTCGGATCCTGCTTCAATTTTTCCTGGTTCGGCTGCATGGCGATTTCGGGATATCAATCAATGTTCAAGCGAATTGGCTTCTTGGGATTGTTTGGCGTTTCCGCATGGGCTCTCTGTTTTGCCGCGCCGGCCGGTTCTAATCAGGAAATGCGAGCTGCCGCCGCCAAACAATTTGATGCGGGCAATTTTCGCGATGCGTGGGAGATCTATCGCGACCTGGCGCTCAATCCCGATGACGACAAGAAGGAAGTCGGAAACGATCTCCACCGCGCGGTTCAATGCCTGCAGCGCCTCGGCCGCGAAGACGAAGCGGACGACTTCCGCGAAAAGGTCATCGCTGCGCACGCGCAGGACTGGCGGCTCCTGCTGGAAGCGGCGCGGTCGTATGCGCATGACACGTCGCACTTCGGCTATATCGTCGCCGGAAAGTTTCATCGCGGCGATAAGCGAGGCGGAGGCCAGGGCGTTAATTCACAGGAACGTGACCGCGTTCGCGTTCTGCAGCTTCTGGAGCAAGCGCTCCCGCTTGTCGCAAAGGAAACCGATCGCCCCGCAGCCTCCGGATTCTACATCGAGTTCGCAAACCAGCTCCTCAACGGGCGGGGTTACCGAGATGCCTGGGAACTTCAGGCGCTCACCGATCTCTCCCGTCTCCCCGACTTCGAAGACACTCCTCACTTCGGCTGGTGGCGCGGAAACAATCGCAACCCGCGCGGCGCTCCGGTCGATGCCGACGGCAATCCGATCTTCCACAAAGTTCCCGAGAGTTACGGCGCTGCCAAATCGGACGGAGAGCGGTGGCGATGGTCGCTCGAACAGGCTTCCCAGGCAGACTCCGAGCGCACCAACGAAGTCCGCATGTTGTTTGCGAAGTTTCTGGAAGAGCAGTTCGATGTCGCGACGCTCCGCTATTTCGGTCGATTCTTCGGGCCCCAGGAAAGCGACGATCCGAACAAGGACGAAAGCGGTCCCTATGCGATGCACACGCTCGGTCAGGACGAAACCATCGCACGTATGGCGACCGGAGTAAAACGCTTCAAGCTGCCGGACGAATTCAACTTCATCAGCATTTATCAAAGCCTTGCGAATCAACAGAACAGTTATGGCGAACAGGCACTCGCCGAGCTGACGCAGGTCTTCGAGAACCGCCGGCAGTACGACGTCGCCGCCGAATATCTCCGCACCAGCATCAAGCAGTTCGGAGCGGGCTCCAATAACCACAAGCGAGAACGGCTCAATCAGATCGTCGGCAACTGGGGTCGCTTTGAACCGATTTCCGTGCAGCCGGCAGGTCGAGGAGGAGCCGTCGAGTTCCGGTTCCGCAACGGCAAGAAGGTTTCGTTCGAAGCACAGGCGATCAAAGTCGACAAGCTCCTCGACGATGTGAAGTCGTACCTCAAGTCGCGCCCGCGTCGCCTCGAATGGGATCAGGTCAACATCAGCGAACTCGGCTACAGGCTCGTCACCAGGAATCAGTCGCAGTATCTCGGGGAGAAGGTTGCGAACTGGACGGTCGATCTCGAGCCGCGAGAAAAGCATTTCGACAAGCGTGTCACGATTACGACGCCACTGCAGAAGCCGGGAGCGTACCTGCTCACCGGCACGATGGAAAGCGGCAACAAGAGCCGCATTATCGTATGGATCGCCGACACGGCGATCGTCCGCAAGCCGCTGAACAACGCCGCTTACTACTTCGTGGCCGACGCCGTGACCGGAAAGCCGATCGAGAAAGCACATCTCGAGTTCTTCGGCTTCTGGAACGAACACATCCAGAACAATAACTACCAGATACGGACCAGCCAATTCGCTGAGTATTCCGACGCGGACGGCCAGGTCATTCCGAACCCGAAACAACTCGACGACAAGTACCAGTGGGTCGTCATTGCACGGACTCCCGAGGGGCGGTTCGCGTATGACGGGTTCGAAGGAGTCTGGTACGGCCGTACGGAAGACTACGAATTCAACGAGACGAAAGTCTTCGTCACAACTGACCGGCCGGTCTACCGTCCCGAACAAACGCTCAAGTTCAAGTTCTGGGTCCGGCATGCGAAGTACGACCAAGAGGACGTCTCCGACTTCGTGAACCAGCAGTTCACGGTTCAGATCATGAATCCGATGGGGGAGAAGATCCTCGAAAAGGGATTTAAGTCGGACAAGTTCGGCGGATTTGAGGGAGAGTTCGCAATCCCCGCGTCCGCGACCCTCGGCCAATACTCGATCTCGCTCGTCAATTCTCCCGGTTCACTCGGCGGCGGAACTTTCCGCGTTGAAGAGTACAAGAAGCCGGAATTTGAAGTGAC
This sequence comes from Planctomycetaceae bacterium, assembly GCA_050246455.1. Classification (GTDB taxonomy): domain Bacteria; phylum Planctomycetota; class Planctomycetia; order Planctomycetales; family Planctomycetaceae; genus CAZVJA01. The sequence goes on along the minus strand of JBFWWA010000310.1, from coordinate 1,048 downwards.
TGTCGAAGCGCCGACGGAACCGGTCGCCCTTGGCGACAAGCTCACCGCGACCGTACGAGCGAAGTATTACTTCGGCGCGCCGGTCACGAATGCAAGCGTGCATTACACGGTGAAACGGACGAACCATAACGCGCACTGGTATCCCGTCGGCATCTGGGACTGGTTCTACGGACCCTGGTACTGGTGGTACGCCTACGACTACGACTGGTTCCCCGGCTGGCGCGTCTGGGGTTGCGTTCGCCCCTATCCGTTCTGGTTTCCGCACAGGAGCGATCCGCCGGAAGTCGTTCTCGACAACACAGTACCCGTCGGCGAAGACGGCACGGTGAAGATTGAGATCGATACCGCCTTTGCAAAGGCGATCCACGGCGACCTGGATCACAAGTATGAGATCACGGCGGAGGTCGTCGATCAGTCGCGACGCACGATCGTCGGAAACGGACAGGTCCTCGTGGCGCGCAGCCCGTTCAAGGTTTTCAGCTGGGTCGATCGGGGCCACTACCGCACCGGGGACGTCGTCCGCGCCAGCTTCAAGTCGCAGACCCTGGATCAGAAACCGGTCGCCGGCAAGGGGGTCCTCACACTCAACAAGATCACCTACGACGAAAAAGGTACGCCGACGGAAACTGCCGTCGAAACCTGGAACCTCGACGCGAACGATCGGGGCGAAGCACAGCAGCAGATCAAGGCGGCCGATCCGGGACAGTACCGCCTTTCCTACAAGGTGACCAATAGCAAAGGTCACACCGTGGAGGGTGGCTACGTCTTTGTGGTCATGGGTCAGGGATCCGACGGCTCCGAATTCCGGTTCAACGACATCGAACTCGTCACCGACAAACGCGAGTACGCACCGGGCGAGACGGTGCGCGTTATGGTCAACACCAACCGTGTCGGTGGAACCGTCGTGCTGTTCCTGCGTCCGACGAACGGCGTCTACTCCAAGCCGCAGATTCTCAGGCTGACCGGTAAGTCGACCATTCACGAAGTCGCGGTTGTGAAGAAAGACATACCGAACTTCTTCATTGAAGCCTTTACCGTTTCCGGCGGC
>JBFWWA010000309.1:0-6182 GCA_050246455.1 Planctomycetaceae bacterium | reverse complement strand
GACGACCATGGGGGCAGCACAGGATTTTTCGAGCGACGGTTTACGCCGGCTTCTCGTGAATGCGAGCTACTGGGCCCTCCGGATGGAGGAAAAGATTCCCGTGAAATCGAACGTCGAGATCGTTGGGGAGTATGACCCCCGCCCCTTCAGTCACAACGGTTTCCGTCGCGGTGTCCGACCCGCCGATCTGGCGGGGGCGAACTGACGATTGATCGCGCCGGCTCGACTCCGACGACGGCCGTTCCGCCAGCCTCGAAATCTCGTGCCTCAACTCGAGCCGATCTCCGCGCCGTTCCGGTGCGCTGAATCTTCCAACTTCGCTGAATTTCCGACTGGAATTTCATTTGTCGGAGGCGTAACCTGAAGTCCATTATTACTGATCATACAACCACTTAGGTCAGTTGAGATGCGATCCTCAGACGGACATGAACCGCCTGATCAATCTCGGAACAGATCTCAAGACAGCAACGCGACCGCATCGGATTTGATCGGCAAGGCAAAGTCGAACGATCCCGAAGCGTGGAAAGTGTTGTTTGACAGATACGCGCCGCTCATTCGCTACTGGTGTCGAAAGTCCGGTTTCACTGCCGACGAAACCGACGAGGTCGTTCAGACCGCAATGACGCGCGTCTGGGTATACCTCCCCAGATTCAGCAAGGATGGTGAGAAAGCGGCATTCCGTCGCTGGTTGCGCGCCATCACACTCACAATCATCGCCGACCGCTTGCGCCAGAACGGGAAGAATCCGCGCGCCGCGGGCGGGACCGGTGCGATCGACCTCATGAACGCCATCCCGGACCATCCACCGGAAGATGGTTCGTCGGATGCCCCGTCGAAGAAAGAACGATCGCTCGTCTGGGAGATCATGGACTACCTGGAAGACGAGTTCCAGGAAAAGACCTGGCGTGCGTTCCTGATGGTGTTTCTCGAAAAACGAACTTCGACAGAGGCCGCCGAGGAACTCGGCATGAGTCCGACCGCAGTCCGTCTCGCGAAGGCACGCGTTCTGCGTCGCTTGCGTGACGAAGCGACCAAGCGCGCGGGGAATTCTGACGAGGCTTCGGAAGGATCCGGTCAGGATTCCTCGAAAGGATGAGACCGAAGAACCGGTCGCTTCGCCAGAATTCGTTCGGATTTTGATAGAATCGAAACGTCTTGCCGTTCGTTCACGGGCCGGCCAACGATGCCGCACACCATAAAACCATGCCCCGAACCTTCGGAGCTTGAAGACCTCCTTGCGGGGCGGCTCCCGGAGTTGCGTCACGCGGCGTTGGAAGCACATATCCTCAATTGCAGCGCCTGCCGCGATCGAGTCGATACCATTACCGAACCCGAGGATGGATATCTCCATACTGTCCGCAGAATGCTGGCGCGCGTTCCGGAATCCCCCGAGTTCGTCGCCGGTTCCAATTCAACGGATGACCCGGACGACACTGCCGTGGGAAGCGGCGAGCTTTCGGAATCACAGGCCAGCGGTATCGTCGGCAACTACCGGCTGATTCGCAAAGTGGGTCAGGGAGGGATGGGGGTCGTCTTCGAAGCCGAAGAGCTGCGGCTCGGGCGTCGCGTCGCACTCAAGACTCTTTCCTACGCACATCTGCTCGATTCGAGCCGATTGAAACGCTTTCACAATGAAGCTCGCACCGCGGCATCGCTCGACAATCATCCGAACGTCGTTACGGTCTTTGGTTCGGGGGTCGATAAAGGACTGCATTACTACACAATGCGGTTCATCCATGGGCACAATCTGTCGGAGATCTTCAAGAAGCTGAAGACGCTCGTTGATGACCGAGCCGTTCGATTGAAACCTCCCGAAGTTCGCCGGCCGGCGCCGCACGCAGGTCATGATGTCACGACGGTTCCTGTCGGGTTTATTGAGCGCAGCCACGGCGCCTCGACGGACGCCGATCTGCTGATTCTGGGGGAGGAAGCGGGAGCGGCGAAGTCGGCAAGAAGCGAGCAATCGAAAGACGTCGAGCTGCCGCAGACTCTGGCGCACCTGGAACCGCTCGGCCCCGAGTACGTTCGCGCGATCGCCAGGCTTGGTGTTTCAGCTGCGGATGCGCTGGCCTATGCCCATGCGCGCGGTGTCGTCCACCGCGACGTCAAGCCGTCGAACCTGATGCTCGATTATGATGGCCGGCTCTGGGTAACCGACTTCGGACTGGCACGCATGGAAGCGGACGCCGCCGCGTCACAAAGCGCTCCCTGGATGGGAACCATCCGGTACATGAGTCCGGAGCAGGCGCTCGGCAAGCGCGGCGTCGTCGATCATCGGAGCGATATCTACTCGCTCGGCGTGACGCTCTACGAACTCCTCACGCTGACGCCGCTCTGGCCGGACGAATCACCGCAGGAACTGCTGGTGATGATCCCGAAGGAGAACGTGAAATCGCCGCGCGGCCTGAACCCGAACATCCCGGTCGACCTGGAGACGATCATCCTGAAAGCACTCGCGAAGGATCCGATCGATCGCTACGCGACCGCCGATGCCTTCGCCGAGGATCTCAATCGATTTCTCGAACATAAACCGATTCTGGCGAAACGCGCGACACTGGGCGACCGTCTGGGGAAGTGGCTGAAGCAGCACCCGAGTGCGATTGCGGCGAGCCTGGCGGCAGTTGCCGGGCTGATCATCGTCGGACTCATACAAACAAAGCTTTACATCGACCAGACGAAGACTGTCGCGGATCTGAAACAAGCGAGGGAGGCGACCGAGAACTCCGTCTATCTGTCGGACATCGCGCTGGCTGCGAATGCAATTCACGAGCGGGATCCGGGCGCTGCAGTCGACTATCTGCAGAGACACGCCGGTCGCGGCTTTGAATGGAACTGGCTTTATTCCCGATGCCGGAATCTGCAAGGTCCGATCAAGATTTCTCAACAGCCGCTGTACCGAATCCAGTTCAGCCCATCGGGAGAACTCGCGGCAATTGCTGGAAAAGACGCGAACGTGGAAATCCGGGAGACGCGTCTCTGGTCGAAACTGCACACAATTGCAACGAATCAGGTCGAAGTCAACGGTCTCGCCTTTTCGCCGGACGGCAAGGCGCTTGCAACCACCGGGGACGACGGAACGTTGTGCGTCTGGAACACGCAATCGTGGAAGGAGATCTACCGGATTCGGGCGCACGCGAAAGAAGCCTGGGGAGTGACCTACACTCCCGACGGCAACGAAATTGTGACCACCGGAACTGACGACAAGGTCCAGTTCTGGCAGAGCACAAACGGCACTGCCTCCGGATCTCTCCCGGTCCACGCCGACAGTGTGGATGACGTCAAAATTTCTCCGGACGGCAAGCTGATGATCACGTCGGCCGGGGACGGACTCTTCCTCTGGGAGAAGCAGAGTCAAGTTCAACCGAAATGGAATTTGCGGAGAGCGCTGGACGGACACAAAGGCGGAACACGGGGGATGGAGTTTTATGAGAACGGCACGCGACTGATCACCGGCGGCATCGACAAAGTCGTTCGCGACTGGAACCTCAGCGACGGAACCTTCGAACGTCTCGGAATTCACGTTGATCAGGTGCAGTCGGTCGCCGTCTCGCCGGATGGCTCGACGGCCGCATCCGGCGACAGGGGTGGAGTCGTCCGCACCTGGAAACTGAAGTCGAACAAGATTGTGAATCCGCCGGTTCCATCCCAGATTCCTCCGGAACAATCCTACGAAATTGCGCCCGGCGGGGGCCTGCGCTGGTGCGGACTGAACTGGGATGAATCGAAACTGATTGTGGCAACGCATCTGAAGCTGTTGTCGCGCGATCTCAAGTCGGGCGAAACGCATGAGATTCCGCTTCCCGATCCATCGATTCTCCAAACGCCGAAAAGTCCGGGCGAAGTGCATATTGTGGACGTCGCGAAAGACTGCCTCGTGGTTCTCAACCAGATTTATCGCGCGGATGATCAATCCGCCTCGGGCTGGAAACCCGTGGGGAAACTTCCTCACTCGTCAGACGAGATCAATTCTGTTCGCATCAGTCCCGGCGGCGAAACAATTGCCGTAGGCAATCGCTCCGGTCGCGTCTGGATCTACAAACCGGACGGAACATTGATCCAGACTCTGGAGGAAAGGCCGGGAGAGCGCGACCTCAATACCGCGGTGAACCCCGTGAACTCCCTTTGTTTCTCTGCGGACGGCAAGTGGCTCGCCGCAAATTCGAGCGACGCCGTACGGAACCACGTCAACTTCTGGAATCTCGAGACTTACGGGCGGGCAGAGTTTCCCGAGATGAAGTCGCCGACGATTCGCGACGTTATCTTCCAGCATCGCGATGACATCTTCGTGACCTGTTCCGGCGACAAATCGCTCCAGTTCTGGAATCCGGTTCAAAGAGAGCGTGTTGCGGAATGGAGAATGGGGAATCCGGAGCGAGCCGGAACCGTCCTTGCCATCACCCACAGCGGCGATGAGATTGCCGTTGCGGATCCCCCGGGAAAGAATGCGACAATCGGAATCTGGCTGCGTAAAACGGAGCGGGAGCTGCTGCATCTTCCCGGCGGTGCGACCTCCCTGCAGTTCTCGCACAATTCCGAAAAGCTTTTTGCCGCCGATCCCGCGGGCAGGATGCGCGTCTGGAATGTCAATCACCTTGTGAAGGCGGCAAGGCAAGTAGAGCGAGAACGCGCGAACAACACCCCCATTCAGGAAGACGTGGAATGGGCTCCATCGCGGGTTGCGCACAAAGGACGCGTCTACAGCACATGTTTCACGCGCGACGGCAAACGCCTCGTCTCCGTCGGTGACGATGGGAACCTGCAGGTTGCAACCTATCGTCGGATCAACGACTCGCAGAAGATTTCCGCATCGCCCTCGATCGACGGGTTCCACGGCTTTGACGTGGCAGCCGGGGGAGCGCTGATCGCGTGGCAGCATGGAGCCGGCATCTGGCGATTCGCGCAGGACAAATCGGTGCAGATGATCCGCGCCCTGGAAGGGGATGAACTGACCTCGGCCTGCTTCAACCCGAGCGGAAGCTTGATCGCGATGATCTTCAAGAATGGAGAATTGCAGATCCTCGACAGCGCCACGCAGAAACTGACCCGACGGATTCAGATCGCACTTCCGCCCGACTCTTATCCGGACTGGATTGCGTTCATTCCGGAGACCCAACTCATCCTGGTGAGATTCTACGGAGAGCGACGGACGAACCGCTTCTACGATCTTGGAACGGGCGAACAGGTCGATGGAATTCCGGAATTGAGCGGTCCGCATCTCGCGGTGGCGCGCAATCGGAATCGCATCGCAGTTTCGTTCAGCCGTGAAGTCTTCTGGATCGACATCGTTCCCGGCAGCCAGCCGCAGAAACTGGCCGAACTCACCGATGCGCTCGACGATATCGCAATCAGCAACGACGGCTCGATGATCGCCGGCTGCACGACAACGCGATCCGTCATCCTCTGGGATGCCGACCGGCAGGACGAGGTAACCCAACTGGCGGAAAGTTGGCGCTTCAATGTCCGGAATCATCGGGAAGCGGCCTCCGCGGTCGCGTTCTCTCCCGATGGGCGCACGCTCGCTTCCGGAGACCAGTCGGGCGTCCTGAAGCTCTGGGATACGGCAACCGGAAGACAATTCTACGATCTGACGAGGCAGCTTGATGCGGTCGCGCAGATTCGATTCGCACCCAATGGCCGCGCAGTCTACAGCCGCGCCAACAACGCCGGGGAACTGATGGAGTTCTCGGTCGACACGGAATGAATCGTCAAGGGGCGGCGGGCACACTCGAGCACTCCGTTCTCAGACCTGCCGGCAACATCATGACTTTGACGGAAAAGCCGTTCCCTCCGCTGTTCCGGTTCTGTTCCAGGCGGATTTCGACGGAGTTCGTGGCGAAATCGGCTCGGTGCAGGTGATCTCCGTCGCTCGCGGCCCGGAGTTGCGATACGATCGAAGAAGATTGATCGCCCCGCTTCGCCCACGACACTGGACTCCCGTTGATGACCGGCCCGAGACTTCCCGCCGACCCCGGACGATTCCCAGGCACACGACTCCGCCGCAATCGGCAGCATGAGTGGCTGCGGCGGCTCGTCGCGGAAGAACGGCTCTCGGTCGATGATCTCATCTGGCCCCTTTTCGTGCAGGAAGGAAAGTCGCTCCAGACGCCGATCGCCTCGTTGCCGGGAGTCGAGCGGCTTTCAATCGTTCTTCTTGCGAAGCGGGTTGGCGTGGCCAAAGAGCT
>JBFWWA010000308.1:0-6186 GCA_050246455.1 Planctomycetaceae bacterium | reverse complement strand
CGCCTCGTGATCTCTCTGAATGTTCCGCGTGAAGATCGATTTCCCCGTCGCGCCGTCGATGCAGTTGAAGAATCCGGTCGCACCGATGGTGTAGACGTAGCCGTTCGCGATTGTCGGCGTGCCGCGCGGACCGTTGCCACCCATGGTGCTGATGAAGTGCGTGGCGTCGGAATGGACCCAGAGTTCGTCGCCGGTCAGCAGATTCCGGCAGACGACGCACTCGTACTGGCCGCGCTGTTCCTGCGTGATGGCCGCCTCGCCGGCCACGGCGAATCCGCTCCATCCCTCGCCGACGCTCGTCCGCCAGAGTTCTTTCGGGGGCTCGGCTTTCCAGTCGCGCGCGAGTTTGATGCCGGGAAGCACCGCATTCCGGGTCGGCCCCTGGAACTGGGTAAAGACGTTTCCGGTGGAGGTCGACAGATTGACCGGCCGGGCTGTCGTCGTGGTCGATGCCGCTAACGCTGCGCCGACCGCTTCATTCCTCCGGGGCGCGTTCCGGTAATTGAAATCGACGTTGGCATCGCCGGTCAGTCCATCGACGCGATACACCATCATGAACGGGACGACGAGGACCAGGCCGGCTGCAAGTACGCCGATGCGCGTCACCGTGCGAAACGGCAGAAAGAACATCCACGCCAGCCAGAGCAGCCAGATGGTCGCCAGCACGAAGAGCGCGGCGACCGGGTACGGAGAAATCAGATCGCCCGCGCGAAACACAACAAGCCCGCCGACGGCCAATGCCCAGAGAAACGCGACGATGTACGCAGTTCGTTTCGCAAATTTCTCTCCCGGAAACTGCGCTCCGAGGCGGAAGGTCAACGCGGCGACCAGGAATGCGCCGAGCGCTACCTGCCCGGCGAAGGGAGGCTCGACCCGGCCGTCGAGCATATACATCAGAAACGTCCGCCCCCAGGCGTAGGGGAGCAGGGTGTATGTGAGGAGGAATGCCAGAACGAGCCGGATCTTTGCGAACAGCGGAGCCGCGCGCCACGAACCGGACAGAGGGGGATCCGTCACGCCGGTTCGGAGCAACTCGTCTTGAAGGGAACGCAAGGATTCTGACATCGAGCGCCTACTCAACCTCAGGTGATTGGAACGAAGCGACGAAACGGCGGCCGTTCATGCCGCGCCGGCCGCGACATCGCGGCGATTGCTGTTCGCTCTCTGATGCACAATCTTGGATTCCGTTTATTTCGGCTCTGTGAGTTTTTCGAGCACGGCATCCTTCAGAGCCGCGTTCACGGAGACGCCGTTTCCGGAATCGACTGCCGCGCTGCCGCGCCAGTCGACGAAGTGCCCGCCGGCTTCCTCGAGAATTGGAAGCAGTGCGGCGGCGTCCCAGATATTCATTAGCGGATCGACCATGACCTCCGCGCGTCCCGTGGCGACGAGTGCATGGCCGTAGCAGTCCCCCCAGCCGCGCGTCAGTCTGGCCGTCTTCATCAGAGACTCGAATGCATCCATCCGGTCGATTCGTTCCCAGCCGGAGATCGTTGTCACGCAGAAGAGTGCGTCCTCCAGCTTGTCGACCGTCGAGGCGTGCGCTTCCTTCGCCGGCTGACTGCCGATCTGCCACCAGGCTCCCTCTCCGCTCGCGGCGTAGACCACTTCGTCGAGCGCGGGAAACCGGCAGACCCCCGCAACACAGCGTCCCTCGCGCTCCAGACCGATCAGCGTTCCAAAAAGCGGCACGCCGTGGATGAACGACTTCGTCCCGTCGACCGGATCGAGAATCCAACGGAACTCGTTCGTCGCGCGCTGTTCGCCGAACTCCTCGCCGAGAACGCCGTCGTGCGGAAACTCTTTGGAAATCAGTTCTCGAATCAGCTTTTCCGCTCCGCGATCCGCTTCGGTCACGGGAGAGCTGTCGCGTTTGGAATCGACGACGAGCGAACTCGACTGGTAGTAGCCGAGGATCAGTTCGCTGGCTTTCCGGGCGGCGTCGAGTGCAAATTCCAGACGGATGCGGACCTGTTCCACCGGGTCGCGGAGAGCCGTATAGGGTGTAACGTCCGCCGGTTTATGCCGCATATTACGCTTCCTCTTCAAGCCGATAGAGCTGTTCGCCGGCCTTGCGGACGAGCAGAATTCCTTCATCCTCGCGATCCGCGAACGCTTCGACGTCGATCGTTGCGGGATCCCGATAGCCGAGATTGATTCGCCGGCAGACGTCTTCCGAAATCCCGCTCGCAAGGGTCACCTGCACGCGCGGCTTCTCGACGTTGTTCTCGTATGTTCCCGTCCCGCGGACGTGTGTCGAATGCGCGAGCACTCCCCACGGAACGTCACGGAACTTTTCCCACTGCTTCGTGAAGTAGTCGCGCACATGATACCCGACCTGTTCAATCAGCCGGCCGTGCGTGATGGAAATTCCGTGCATGTGGGGGGCGTAAATGATGAGCTCGCCGCCGTCCGCAACGACCGGTTCCAGCTTGTACATGCATTTGCCGGCGACCCACAGCTCGTCATACATCGGCGGCGCGCAGGAGAGGACTTGTTTGAACGGACGCGGCACCCGCTCGATATGGACGCGCGCGGAGAGATCGGCGGCGCTGTTCCACGCCTTCTCGGGGGTGTCGTGAAAGAGTCCGTAGAGGCGCGCATCGGGCCGTACCACGAAGGCGATGCAGCGCCGCTCGACAGGAATCAACTGCGCGGCCCGATCGACGACGCGCCGTACCGGCGTCTGCTTCACGCCGATGATTCCGACATTCGTGATGAGCGCCCCCAGCCAGTGAAAAAAATTGAGAAGGTCCGGCCCCGAGATCCCCGGAAAGAAATACTTGTTCCCGCCGGAGAACCCGACAACCTCATGCGGAAAGACCGGGCCGAGTACGAGCAGCGTGTCGTAGTCGCGAATGTGCGCATTGATTGTGACCGGAACTTCGAGCGAAAGGAGCCCGTCGGAAATCTCGCTGGTTTCGTCGCGGGTCAGTTTTCCCAGCTCGGTCAGCTGCGACGGATCGTCCCAGGCGTGGTTGAAGACCTGCAGCTTCGGAAACGAGGGGAGGGCGAGGTCCGGTCCGAGCCCCAGGAGTTTCGCAATCTGTTCGCGCGTCATCGGCGGATGCGTGCCGAGCGCAATCAGGACGTCGAGCCGGGAGGCGGCGCCTTCCAGCCGTCGGCACAACTGCCGGAACAGGAGCGGGAGCGGGGCGGTGCGCGTCGCATCGGGAACGATGACCAGGACGCGTTTGCCGCGAAATTCCGCCGGCGCAACGTTCCGGTCGAACCAGTTTTCCACGTCGTTGTCGTCAAGAACCGGAAGCGATGGGGGCATGACTTCCCGTATACCAGACCTCCGGGAAACGGGCCAGCGAAACGCGGGAAACGAGCGGAATTGTGGATTTTCGATTGCGGATCTCGGATGAAAAAAATGCGAAATCATTTGGACGAGATCGCCCCGATTCTGAATCCGCAATCCGCAAACCGAAATCCGCAATAATTCAGCGCCGTTGGCTGGTTACGCCTCGCCCGATGCGTTAGCCTCAGAGGATGCGCTTGAAATTTTGCGGATGGCCAAGCAGGGAAGCAAGCTGCCTCGGGGCAGGGTGTCGTATATGACGTTGTCGGACCTCCTGGAGAGTCGGTTCCGTGGCGATATTCGTTTTCGGGGCGCTGCCTATCTGAAAGCGGAACGCGTCGCGATCACGCGGGTCAGTCCCGATAATCTGTTCGCGGTGGTCCGCGACGGCATCGAATACCAGACGCAGCTCAGCCGCGTCGACGGCGCGCTCCGGATGTACTGCAACTGCGGCCAGGGAGCGCAGCCGGAAGCGACCTGCAAACATCTCTGGGCGACGATTCTCGCCGTCGATGAAGCGGGCTATCTCGCCGGTCCGGTCAAACCGGGGCAAGTTCCACCCTTCGCGACGGAACCGGAAGCTCCGGAAATCGATCTCGACGTCTGGGACGACGAAGACTCGGGAGGGGACGTCTTTCAACCCTCCGTTCCGCGCACGCCCGCCGTCCGGGAACGCGAAAGCGTGCAGGTGCAATCGAGACTGCGCCCCTGGGAAGCCGCTCTCGAGCAGATGCGGAAGAATATGGAAGCTCCCGAATCGGGGGGCGGCCCGCAGACGCGCGAACGTCAGATCTTCTACGAGATCGATGTCGAGCAGAGCCGGCAGGTCAAACAGCTGGTCATCCAGACATCGCAGCGCCAGCGCCGCGCGAACGGCCAGTGGGGGAAGCTCAAGCCCCTCAAGCTTCGTCCCGGCAAGCTCGAAGCGCTCGAGCTCGAAGATGATTCGCGGATTCTTGCGTATCTCTCCGGGGGCATGCCGGAACGGACGAACTGGTATGCACAGCAGGCGGAAATTCAGACATCGGTTTACCGGTATCGCGTTCCCGCGAGCCTCTGCGAACTTCTGATGCCGCTGATGTGCGCGACCGGTCGCGTCCGTTATCTCGGCAGCGATGAACGCTCGTCGACGCCGCTCGAATGGGACGGGGGCGAACTGTGGGAATTGACGATTGAAGTCAAGTTCCACGAAGACGACGACGAATGGCGGCTTGCGGGCCGGCTGCGCCGCGGCGAAGAAGACATGCTCGTCTCCGACGCCGAACTGCTGCTCCCCGGCGGCCTCGTTCTCACGAAAACGAAGATCGCGCGGCTGCGCGACTTCGGTGCGTTCGACTGGGCGCTGCTTCTGAGCAGGGACGACCGCATCAAGGTTCCGGCCGGCGAAGAAGTTGAATTGGTTGATCATCTTCTCGATATGCCCGCCTTGCCGCGGCTGGAACTTCCGGATTCCCTCAAGCTCGAGGAGATTCACGCGGAGCCCTCGCCGCATCTGACGATGCGTTCTCCGCGCGGCGCCTCGTGGCGGCATGAGCGGCTCTCCGGGGACGTCACCTTCGAATACCTCGGCAGCACGGTTCGGGGTAACAGCACGCAATGGGCGATCGTGCAGCGCGCGTTGGGCCGCTGCATCGTCAGGGACCGGACGCGCGAGGACGCAGCCTGGTCCGGCCTTCAGGATGCCGGTTTCCGCCGTCTTCTCGACACGCGCCGCGACGGACATGACGTCGAGATTTCCGCGCGCGACCTCGGCCCGGCCGTCCGCACACTGATCGGAAAGGGATGGCAGGTCCACGCCGACGGCAAACGGGTCCGCCAGCCGGGCGAACTGCAGTTTCGAATTCAATCGGGGCTCGACTGGTTCGAGCTCCACGGAAAGGTCGATTTCGAGGGGCAGACCGCATCGCTGCCCGAGCTGCTTTCGGCCCTCTCGCGCGGCGACAGCACCGTTCGTCTCGACGACGGCTCGCTCGGAATTCTGCCGGAAGAATGGGCGAAGCAGTACGGACTGCTGGCGGGGCTGGGGATCGCTGAAGAAGATCATTTGCGGTTCGCACACAACCAGGTGGCACTGCTCGACGCGCTCCTGGCGGCGCAGCCCTCGACCGATTTTGACGCCCGGTTCGATGAACTGCGCGAGAAGTTCCGGTCGTTCGCCGGAATTCAATCGGTCGGCGAGCCTGCGGGCTTCAAAGGAACGCTGCGCGGATACCAGCGCGAAGGGCTCGGCTGGCTCGAATTCCTGCAGGAGTTCAAACTCGGCGGATGCCTCGCGGACGACATGGGTCTCGGAAAGACGATCCAGCTGCTCGCGCTGCTGGTCGACCGGCCGCGGACCGAAAAGGGGCATGTCCCGTCGCTCGTCGTCGTGCCGAAGTCGCTCCTCTTCAACTGGAAACAGGAAGCCGAGCGATTCGCGCCGACGCTCCGCGTGCTGGAGTACGTCGGCCTCGACCGCGCACCGCTCCGGGAGAAGTTCTCGAAGCAGGACCTGATTCTGACGACCTACGGAACGCTGCGCCGCGACATCATGCTCCTCAAAGAGTTCCGTTTCGACTACGTCGTGCTCGACGAAGCGCAGACGATCAAGAACGCCGGCTCGCAGGTGGCGAAAGCGTCGCGGCTGCTGCAGGCGAATCATCGGCTGGCTCTCTCCGGTACGCCGATCGAGAACCACGTCGGCGATCTCTGGTCGATTTTCGAGTTCCTGAATCCCGGCATGCTCGGACGGAGCTCGGTCTTCCGGATGTACGCCTCCGACGGCGACGACGCCGAATCGCGCAAGATGCTTTCGCAGGGACTCAAGCCGTTCATTCTTCGTCGCACGAAGAAGCAGGTGGCGGGAGAACTCCCCGAGAAATTCGAACAGACGATCCTCTGCG
>JBFWWA010000307.1:0-6220 GCA_050246455.1 Planctomycetaceae bacterium | reverse complement strand
GTATTGAAGAGTGGACTTCGTTTTATCTGGACTGCGGTGACGTCCGAGTTTTCTGCACATACATTTTGCCGACGTATCGGCTATATGACGTATCGGTACAAGTCTGGACTGACGATACGAAGGTGCGATTCAAAGTTCGCGAGGGAGAGGTAACTCTTCCTTGTTCCTACTCGGAACTCATTGAGGCGCTCGGCGAACCAGCCGAAGTGTCGTCCGCCGGCGGCGTAATGCAGAAGAACGAATGACGTCGCGCACCGATATCGCGCGATCGATTTCTGAACGCATTCCGCCACGAGTTTCTCGGCGTGCTACCGCTTCTTCTGCGGCTTGCTCAGCGGGAAGACGCGCATTTCGGGATCAGACCCGACTGCGAAGCCGTCGCCGTCCGGAACAAGCAGAAGCTGCGTCTGACATTTCGGACACGTATAGAACTGTCCGAGCCTGCGGTCTCCGAATTCGAGACGCTGTCCGCAGGCGCATGTTGTGCGATGAGGCATGGTTGGGCCCTTTGATGCAATGCGCAAAACATCAACAACCAGCGGCAGCAGCATACCCTCGTACCCGGCAATGCTCTACATCTCTCCGGGACCTGAATGAAGTTTCAGCATGAGGCAAAGGGGAAAACCTCCGGCTTCACATTCAGACATTCGTCATTGGAAATGAGAAGTTCTCTCTCCCATCCATTGAGACCACCGGTTGACAGAGAGTCCTCGGTCAGGAGACCGGCCGCAACGGATGATTCCGGGCACTGTTCGGGGGTGCACGACGACCTTCGGCGCGATATACTGGTAGAAGTTGATGGGTTCTGCGGCGGAGGCTTTCCGAATGGCGTCCTCTCTTCGAGAAGTTCCGGCTTGGTCGATTCGCGCGCTTCGCTTTCTGGCGGCGGCGCTTTTGATCAGCGCGCTTGCGAACACCGATGCAATGCTCGCGGCGGAGACCAAAGAACCCTCCGCAAAGCCCGAAGGAGCGAAGGTCGAATTCGCAACGCAGATCCAGCCGATCTTCGCGAAACGCTGCGCCGGTTGTCACGGGCCGGAGAAGCAGGAAAGCGACCTCCGCCTCGACCTCGGCTCGGCTGCCAAAAAAGGGGGAGCGGGGGGCGCCGTCATTGTGGTCGGCAAGAGTGGCGAAAGTTCGCTGCTGCACCGCATCACATCGACGGAAAAAGAAGAGATGATGCCGCCGGAAGGGGAGCGTCTCTCGAAAGCGGAAATTGAACTCATCCGCAACTGGATCGATCAGGGGGCCGGCTGGCCCGATCAAGTCGATCCGAAGGCAGCCCTTGAAGCGGCACGCGCGCACTGGTCGTTTCAGCCCCCGGTGCGAAAGTCGCCGCCGCAGGTGAAGAACAACGACTGGGTGCAGAGCCCGATCGATGCCTTTGTTCTTGAAACGCTCGAGCAGAAGAACTTCGCTCCGTCGTCGGAAGCGGAGCGGCGCACGCTGATCCGCCGACTGTCGCTCGATCTGCTCGGCCTTACGCCGTCGCCGGAAGAAATCGCGGAGTTCGAGAACGACCCCGCGCCTGACGCCTACGAAAAGCTCGTCGATCGACTGCTCGACAATCCCCATTTCGGAGAGCGCTGGGGACGGCACTGGCTCGACCTGGCGCGGTACGCCGACAGCGACGGCTACGAAAAAGACAACTTCCGTCCGCACGCGTGGCGCTACCGAGACTGGGTGATCGGGGCGATCAATGCCGACCTGCCGTTCGATCAGTTCACGACCGAACAGATCGCCGGCGACCTGCTTCCGAATCGAACCGCCGAGCAGCTCGTCGCCACCGGACTGCACCGTCAGACCCTCATCAACACCGAGGGGGGCGTCGATCAGGAAGAGTTCCGCATCAAGGCGGTCGTCGATCGCGTGAACACTACCGGTACCGTCTGGCTCGGTCTTTCCGTCGGCTGCGCGGAATGTCACAGCCACAAGTACGACCCGATCTCGCAGACGGAGTTCTATCAGCTCTTCGCGTTCTACAACAACGCGGACGAAGCGGACTACAACTACCCGGCATCCGGTCCGGAAGCGGAAAAGTTCCAGGCGGCTCTCGCGAAGCACCAGGAATCGGTCGCGAAGATCAAAGCGGACATCGCGCAGGCGGAGAAAGAGGGGGCGGATCCTTCCGGCAAGATCAAGCAGCTCATCAACAGCCTGATGCGCCTCGAGCGCGACGCGCCGAAGAGCCCGACCGGCGCCGCCATGATCTTCACCGAGCGCGACAAGCCGCGCAAAACGAACGTTCTCCTCCGTGGCGATTTCCAGCGGCCCGGTGCGGAAGTACAGCCGGCGTCGCTCAATGTCCTTCACGCGTTCAGCAAGCCGTCGGACCGGCAGCCGAATCGTCTGGACCTCGCGAAGTGGCTTGTTGATGAGAGCAACCCGCTCACCGCGCGCGTCTTCGTCAATCGGACCTGGATGCACCTGTTCGGGCGCGGGCTCGTCGCCACGCCGGATGACTTCGGCAAGATGGGGGAGAAGCCCTCGCATCCCGCGCTGCTCGACTGGCTGGCGACGGAGTTTCATCGCCTCGGCGGGAGCCGCAAACAACTCATCCGGACGATCGTCAATTCGTCGACTTACCGGCAGTCGTCTCAGCCTCGTCCCGATCTGGAATCGGTCGATCCGTACAACACGCTTCTCGCGCGGCAGACGCGCTTCCGCGTCGAAGCGGAGATCGTTCGCGATCTTTGCCTCGAGAGCGGCGGCCTGCTCGCCGAACAGCTTGGAGGGAAGAGCATTCGTCCACCGCTCCCCCCTTCTGTTGCCGAAGTGAGTTACGCGAGCAGCATCAAGTGGACGGTGAGTGAAGGGACCGATCGGCATCGCCGCGGTTTGTATATCGCGTTCCAGCGGACAATTCCCTACCCGAGCCTGATGGCGTTCGATTGTCCCGACGGAGTGGTCACAAGCGTTTCACGCAGCCGGTCGAACACGCCGCTGCAGGCGCTCACGATTCTCAACGATCCGGTCTTCTTCGAGTGCGCCCAGGCGATGGGGAAGCGGCTGCTCGAAGCTCGGGCCGAGAACGACGCCGAACGGCTCGACCTGGCCGGTCGCATCGCGCTTTCGCGATCCTGGAACGAGAATGAGCGTCTGCGCCTTCTCGATCTGCTGGAACAGCAGAGGGCATCGTTCAAGCTCGATCCGCGCGCCGCCCGCGAACATGCCGGCAGCGCACTGGTGCCCATCGATCAGCTGACCGAAGACGAAGCAGCCGTCGAGACCGCCTCCTGGATCTCAGTGGCGAGCGCCCTGATGAACCTCGACGAGTTTCTCACGCGCGAGTGATTCCTCCCGCTCCGCGACGGGACCACGGACTTCCTGCCGGTTCGCCGGCCTGCCTGTGCGCAGGCTGTGGCGTGAACATCCGGACCGTAGCGTCCACGCGCGCTTCGCAGAAAGGGTGTACTCCGCGCGAGGCCTCTTTCTGCGGCTCCATTACAACCTGAATTTCAGGAACAGTCGAATCCCTCCCGATGCGGGAATTCGCGATTCCAATGCTCCAGTTCTTTGTTCGCAAGGCTAGGTTCCAGTGCCTGCAGGACAAGTGGGATCCGCGCTCGTTACAACTGGAGCCTCTTGCATGAACCTGGAATCGTATCGACCCCAAATTCCCGATCTGCCGACGCCTGTCGACGGGAATCTTCTCAACGATCAGCGCGCTCATCCGCGCCGCGTCTGCTCGACATGCATCACCGCCGTGCCGGTCGATGAATCGGGGACGGCGATCGATTCGCTGCTCGTCGGCCATTGCCTCGACGTCTCCGACGGTGGAATCAAGATCACGCTTGCCCGTTCGACCACGGCGCGCTACTTGAAAGTCGAGCCGAATCCTCCCACCTCAGAACTCGGGTTCTCCTCGGCCATTATCGAAGTGCTCCGCCGATCGCACGAGGAGGGCTGCTTTACCTACGCAGGTCGGCGTATCGAGACACTCCCCGGCCGCACAGCGGAAAATTCGGGAAGCTGATTTCCGCGAAGAACCCCTGTTGCCGGCATTCCGCACCATACGGATCGACCCGCTGTTTCGACGCACTCATTCGGGGATCGAATGAGTGCGTCGTTTCGCTTTCCGAGCGGAAGAGTCGTCGGCGTCAACTGGCGATTCCCCCGCCGATCAGGGACAATGGAGATTCCTTCACTCTTCCCCGAGGCCGGAAGCCCGACTACCTGAAGCCTGTAAGGAGTTCGTGTGCAGACGCGACGAGAGTTCATGAGTTTCGCGGCGAGCCTGGCGGCCGGCTCGAGCGCGATGGGAAGCCTCTTCGGATCGATCGGGCGGGCGCACGCCATCGAGCCCGTCGGGGGAAGCAGCTTCCTCGACGCCGAACACGTCGTGATCCTGATGCAGGAAAACCGCTCGTTCGATCACGCACTCGGCACGCTCCGGGGAGTGCGAGGCTACAACGATCCGCGCGCCATTTCACTTCCCGACGGGAACCCGGTCTGGGTGCAGAAGGATGCAGAGGGACGGCGCTATGCTCCATTCCGGCTCGACATCAAGTCGTCGAAGATTACCTGGATGGGCTCGCTGCCGCATAGCTGGACCGACCAGGTCGACGCGCGGAACAACGGCCTCTACGACCAGTGGCTGATCGCGAAAAAGTCCGGGGATGAAGAGTACGGCAAAATGCCGCTCACCCTCGGCTATTACACTCGCGAAGATATCCCCTTCTATTACGCGCTCGCCGACGCCTTTACGGTCTGCGACCAGAACTTCTGCTCATCCCTCACCGGAACGACCCCGAACCGTTGCTATCTCTGGTCCGGGACCGTTCGCGAGAAGCAGAACGCCGATTCTGATGCTCAGGTCCGCAACGAGAATCTCAGCTTCAGTAAACTCGCCAACTGGACGACGTTTCCCGAACGACTCGAAGACCTCGGCGTTTCGTGGAAGATCTATCAGAACGAAATCACGATCGATACCGGCTTGAACGGCGAGGAGACGTCCTGGCTCGGCAACTACGACGACAACCCGATCGAATACTTCGCGAAGTATCACGTTCATCTCGCTCCCGACCATATCCCCTACCTTGAAAAGCGGCTTCGCGAAATTCCCGCCGAAATTGCCGCGCTCAAGAAAGAAGTGAAAGCTGCCGGTGGAAAATCGGCTCCGGAAGAGCTCACGAAGCGTCTCGCGCGCTTGACGGAATCGCTCCCCAGGCTTCGTGCGGAATTCGACAAGTGGAAGGGACGCAATCTCGAAGCTCTCACGCCGCGCGAACGGTCGCTGCACGAGCGCGCATTCGTCAGGAACACCGGCGATCCGGACTTCCGGAAGCTCGTCGAAATCTCCTACCAGGACGGCAAGGAAACGCGCCGGATGCGCGTCCCGAAGGGGGACGTGCTGCACCAGTTCCGAGCCGACGTCGCATCGGGAAAACTGCCGACCGTCTCCTGGGTCGTCGCTCCAAAGGCCTTTTCCGATCATCCCAGCTCGCCGTGGTTCGGAGCGTGGTACATCGCCGAAGTTCTCGACATCCTCACCCGGAACCCTGCAGTCTGGAAGAAAACGGTTTTCATTCTCAACTACGACGAGAACGACGGCTATTTCGATCACGTTCCGCCGTTCGTGGCACCGCATCCGAAACGTCCCGAGACCGGCCGTGTCACAAAGGGGATCGACGCGAGCGTCGAGTACGTCGAGCTCGCGCATGACCAGAAACGCTACCCCGGTCGTCGCGGACGCGAAAGCGCGATCGGCCTCGGCTACCGTGTGCCGATGATCATCGCATCACCCTGGAGCCGCGGCGGCAACGTCTGCTCGCAGGTCTACGACCACACATCGGTTCTTCAATTCCTGGAGAAACTGCTGACGCACAAGCTCGGCCGGAAAGTCGAGGAACCGAACATCAGCCAGTGGCGGCGTGCCGTCTGCGGAGATCTCACCGCGTCATTCCAGCCCGCGGCCAAACCGGGAGATGCGACGGTCGCCTTCCCTCCGCGCGACGAGTTTCTCGAATCGATTCACCGTGCGCAGTTTCAGGAATTGCCGAAAGGTTATCAGGAGCTGTCGCCCGACCAGATGGCCGCAATTCGCCGCGACCCCGCGAAAAGTTCGCACCTTCCGAGCCAGGAACCGGGCGTTCGGCCTTCCTGCCCGCTTCCGTACGAACTTGTGGTCGACGGTGCGCTCAACAGTGCGCGTTCGCAGTTTACAATGAAGCTCGATGCGCGAAAGGAAATCTTCGGCGACCGCTCGGAAGGATCCCCG
>JBFWWA010000306.1:0-6244 GCA_050246455.1 Planctomycetaceae bacterium | reverse complement strand
GATAATCGAGCAGATGGTCGCGCCCCGTCGGGCTGAGTTTTCCGAGCGCTTCCGGGTAGACTCCGGTCCAGAAAAGCGTGAAGTCGCCGATGTGCCGGTAAATTTCGCGTCGAGGATTCGACTGGCGCTGCTCCGCTTCAATCAGCATCGCGGCGACTTCCTCGAGCCTTTGGCCGACGGCATCTCGGATGCGATAAATGCTTTCGACGCGCACGAAGCGGACGAGCATATCGACGAGGTAGTCGATGAGCGGTGGATCGACGAGACCGAGATCGACCTGAAAGGTGTATTCGGTCGACGCTGCGAAAAATCGCCGCAATGATTCCTGATCCGCGACAACAGGCTTCATTTCCCCTCCCGTCTCACCTGTTCGGTTCTTCGCGACTCTCGAGGCGAATTCTCCCGGGCGCTGGGATTGGCTGGGCCGGAACTATATCAGATTCCGGCCATGGGACAATCTCATCTCAATTCTATGCCCGATGGGAGGGGAGTCAAACGGCCTCTGCGGCGCTGCCGGCGCGGAACGAGGCCGGAAACGGGCTCATTTCCGAACAGAGCTCTTACGCCGGGTCGGTCTGCCGCAGCGGTTGCGCATGCCAGCTGCACATGAGAATTCCGAGCTCGTAGAGCAGCACGAGGGGAACGAACATGAGCATCATGCTTCCCGGATCCGCGGTCGGCGTGAGCACCATCGCAACGATCGAGATTGCGAGAATCGCCAACCTTCGGTTGGCTCGGTACACCGCTACACTCAGGATGGAAATCCGCTCGAGGAACAACATCACGACAGGAAGCTGGAAGCTCAAACCGAACATGAGCGGCAGCGTGATCACGAAACTGACCCATTCCGAGATCCGGATCTGCGGCGTCAGCCCGAGCATCCGATTGAAGCCCAGGAGAAAGTCGAGCACAACCGGAAGCGCGACATAGAAGCAGAACGCCGCCCCCCCCAGGAACAACCCGATCGAGACCGGAAGATAGTAGTAGATGTAGCGGCGTTCGTGCGGGTACAGGCCGGCAGCGACGAACAACCAGAGCTGGTAAAAGACCCACGGGCTCGCGAGGATCAATCCGCCGATCAATGCAACCTTCATGTACATCATGAAGGCTTCCTGCACGTTGAGCGTCACCGGCCGATGCAGATCGACGGCAGCCTGTCGGAACTCGCGGAACTCGGGCGCATAGATCGGAATGGAAATTCGCCCCTCATCGGCTTTCTCGGCGACCTGGGGATAACGACCAGGATCGTACGAGTGAAGCGCTTTTGCGAGATCCGACGGATGCAGCTCGATGCGCAGCCGGCTTGTATCGACTTTGTCGCTTTCGGATTCCTCCGGAACCGGGACCGGTTCGGGATACGGCTCCCCGCCGAAGAAGGACTTCAAGTACTTCCAGAAATCGAACCCCTGCACCGTGTCGTCGGTGGCCGCCACTCCGTGGCGGTGAAGCGCCGATTCGATCGGCTCGCGAATGACGGCGATCAGCACGTCGCCGTAATAAAGCGTGACGATGACCGTGAGGATCAGCCCGACCAGCGCCTTCCAGAGATGCACCCGGAGGACTTCCAGGTGCTCGCCGAAGCTCATGGATGTATCGTCGAAGAGGTCTTTGGATTTAGCCATCGGGCTGGTCCTGATCTCGAGCGCCGTCGCCTCGCATCGAATACACAATGTCTTCGAAGTGGTGCGGTGTCGGCGGCTCTGGCGGGATTTGGTGAACTCGGGAACCGCAGTGTTCAGTCGGAAGGTTGCAGGGAGTGCGAACCTTCCCGGCGGAGCCCACTCGGTTCACCCGCTGAGATGAGCAGGAGGGATGAGCGGTGCAACGTTGATTCTAAACGGTTCGGGAGCCGCGTCAACTGACCCCCGAACTCGACTTCACAGTGCCGGCAAATTGCCGGGGATGCTCAGCGCGTGAAAAAGATGCCTGCCGCGATACCGAGAAAGGCAAGCCCGCCGGCTGCCACCATTCCTCCCAGAATCAATCCGGCGGGACGCTTCATCGCGAAATAGATGAGCAACCCCAGACCCGCGAGGAAGGCGAGACTTCCGGCGCCGAAGAAACCGTAAGCGATCGCCACGAGGAACTTGGTATCGGACACGCTGCTGAATGCCGTGCCGAATGCCAGGGCAAGGACGGCAAGCAAGCCGAGGCCGAGCGCGACTTTCTTACCGTTAAGCTGCCTCCGCTGGGCTTCCAGCTCCTCTTCGTCCAGAACAGGTTTCGCGACGTATTTGACTTCCTGCACCGTCGAAATCAGATTGAGACGGTCGCGGAATACGAAGGCGAACAGCCCGTTGGATCGCATATTGAAAATGCATGTCAGCCCGAAGAGGCAAGTCGCCGTGATCCAGAGAGCTGCAGGGGCGAGCGCAACGGACCAGTTCAATTCCTGGATTTCCTGCTTCGCCAGGTTGCGGATCTCGTCCGGCAGTCTCACCGGGAGTTTGGCGCCGGCTTGTTCCTCTTCCAGATCCTTCGCGTGCTGAATTTCGAGGTTGTGCGCATTGGTTGCGGCGAGTTCCAGGAGCGGCTCCGCGTAGAGAACCGCCCCTACAGTGAAGACCGCAGCGGCGGGAATCATCGTAATAAAGAGGAAGACCAGCCAGTACATCACCGGGAGTGCGTTGCGAAACGCGATGGCATCGATCGTCCAGAATTCCCAGGCCGGTCTCGTCACCGGCATCGCCATGTGCACCATCGCAACGGGGAAAGCGATCAGGGCGAAGAGCAGTCCCGCTCCGGCAAAGAACGCGGCGACCATCGGCCAGTCCATCAGCAGACAGACCAGCGCGACCGCGTGAAGCGGCGCGCCCATTGCCAAAGTCCAGACGAAGAACTTGATGCCGTAGGCGATGCACTGGAACATGTCGAACAGAATTCGTTTCGGCATCTTCCTTTTGTTCTCAATTCCGACGTTGATGATCAGAATGTGGAGAAACCAGGCCCAGCCCGGCGGCACGAGGAACGTAATGAACGCAATTCCGCCCCAGAAGAACTTCAGGGGAAGCTTGGCGACGTAGAGCGTCATAAGCGCGCCGGGGACGAACACGATCGAGAACAGCAGCGAGTACAGCACCGTTCGCAGAACGAGCTTTTTGTTCTCCATCATGAACTGCCACGCGTCGGAGGGCAGATTCTTGTAGTACAGGGCGGGGTTCGGGCCCTTGCGCGCCCGCTGGAATTTCTTTTTCTCGCTGAGCTGCCCGGTCTCGAGCATCACCTCGCACTTGGGACACTCGATGTCTTCGGGCGCAACGTCGGCGCCGCAGTTCGGACAAATGCGGTTTTCCGCATCTTCCAGACGGCGCAGATCGAGGTTTGCGATAATTGACGAACTGCTCGGAGGCGGTGCAGCCGCCTGCTTGGCAACCTGCTTTTCCGCCGGGACTTTGACGACCGTCTCACATTCGGGGCATTTGATCGCTTTGCCGCGCGCCCGTTCCGGCGCATTGATGACTTTCTGACATCCCGAGCAGCGGACCTTAACGGGCATGGAGAACTCCACAGTCGCGTGACGCATCACGTCCGGAGACGCCCCCGCAATCCAGTCGTGGCGATACTTGCCGCGCTGTGAAGCCCGAGGGGGGGAACATCCGGTATCGAGCACTTTATTCCTAATTTACCAATTCTAGGGGGGAATGCACTCGACAAAATAGCCGCCGCGAAGCGGTTCCGTCGCCTTGAGCGTCAAAAACCTTCTCTCCCATTGACCGTCCGTCGCGCCGGCAATGATAATTGGGCTTACAATTCTGCTGGCCGGTGCCCACATGACGGAAGAAAACATGACGCAAGTCTTTGACAGGAATAACACAACCGCTCCCGCAACCGCGCAGGTCCCCGACCGCTCGGGCCGCTTCGGCGAATTCGGCCGGCGCTTCGTGCCGGAAACGCTGATGCACGCGCTCGAAGAATTGACGCACGAGTACGAAAAAGCGAAGGCGGACCCTCAGTTTCAGGCCCAGCTTTCTGAGCTGTTGCGGACGTTTGTCGGCCGGCCGAACCCGCTCTATTTCGCCGAGCGGCTGACGAAGCACGTCGGCGGAGCCCGGATCTTCCTGAAACGGGAAGATCTGAACCATACCGGCGCGCACAAGATCAACAACACGATCGGGCAGGCACTTCTCACGTTGCGAATGGGCAAGAAGCGCGTGATTGCCGAGACCGGGGCCGGGCAGCACGGAGTCGCAACGGCGACGGCCTGCGCCCGCTTCGGACTGCCGTGCGTCGTCTACATGGGCGAAGAAGACATTCGCCGGCAGAAGCTGAACGTCTTCATCATGCGGACCATGGGGGCGGAAGTTCGTCCGGTCACCACCGGTTCGCGGACGCTTCGCGACGCGATCAATGATGCGATGCGCGACTGGATGTCGTCGGTCGCCGATACGCACTACATCCTGGGTTCGGTTGTCGGACCGCATCCGTTTCCCATGATTGTCCGCGACTTCCAGTCGGTCATTGGCCGGGAAGCGCGACAGCAATGCCTGGAAACGACCGGCAGACTTCCCGACGAAGTGATCGCCTGCGTCGGCGGCGGGTCGAACTCGGCGGGAATGTTCTACCCGTTTGTCGAAGACTACAAAGTCCGGCTCGTCGGAGTCGAACCCGGGGGACGGGGCAGCGCACCGGGGGACCATGCGAGCACGCTTTCCTACGGAACCAAGGGAGTTCTGCACGGAAGCTACAGCTATGTGCTGCAGGATCCGGATGGGCAGACGATGGACGTGCACTCCGTTTCCGCGGGGCTCGACTATCCCGGAGTCGGTCCGGAACACAGTTACTGGAAGGATTCGGGACGAGTGAATTACGTCGCCATCAAAGACGAAGAAGCGCTTGAAGCGTTTCAGAAGCTGGCGACGCTCGAAGGAATTCTTCCCGCACTCGAAAGCTCTCACGCAGTGGCGCAAGCCATCAAGTCCGCGGGACAGCGCGGGAAAGACGATGTTGTCGTCATCTGCCTCTCGGGCCGGGGTGACAAGGACGTGCACGAAGTAGCTCGGGTGCTGGGCCGCGAGATCTAGCCTGACGTTCGCCCTGTCCGTCTGCGACCTCGTTCAAGATATTCTGGAAACATTCCAACTCAGCGAGCTGGACAACGACCTTGACCACACGCATCTCCCAAGCCTTTGCGACCGTGAAGTCTGAACAGCGGATGGCGTTTATGCCGTTCGTCACCGCGGGCGATCCCGACATGCCGGCAACGCTGGAGCTGATCCGCGAGTTCGGGCGGCGCGGCGTCGATCTGATCGAGATCGGTTTCCCGTACAGCGACCCGATCGCCGATGGTCCGGTCATCCAGGCGTCGTACACTCGCGCGCTCGCAAATGGACTTCACGTTGCGGACATCTTCGCGGGGATCGGCTCACTGAAGAACGAAAAGAACATTCCGCCGCTTGTGGCGATGGTTTCGTATGCCATCGTGTTTCGAAACGGCCCGGAGCAGTTCTTCCAGAAGGCGAAAACGGCCGGGTTCTCGGGATTAATCATTCCGGATCTTCCCGGCGATGAAGCGGCGGAGATTGCAGCGCTTGCGCGTGCGAATGAACTCGATCTCGTTCAACTGGTTGCGCCGACGACTCCGAACGACCGCGCAGAGCGCATTCTCAAGGCCGCGAGCGGATTCGTTTACTGCATCTCGGTTGCGGGAACGACCGGCGTTCGCGAAGCACTTCCTGAAGAACTGCAGTCGCAATTGCGCGAGCTGCGGAAGAAAACGGACCTGCCGCTGGCCGTCGGCTTCGGCATCAGCCGTCCGGATCAGGTCGCTTCCCTCCGCGGAATTGCGGATGGTGTGATCGTCGGTTCGGCGGTGGTCCGCCATCTGGAGAATGTCGCCAACGGCGATGCGCGGGGAGCGTCGCTGAAATCTGCGATCGAGAAAGCCGGCGCCTTCGCCGGCGAGATGGTTGCCGCCGTGAAGGCGAAGTAGCGAGTTCGAACCGTTTCGGTTCTATTTCGCCGCGGTCGGCGAGATCTTCTCGAGCGTCGCCTGCGCAGCGGCTTTGTAGTCGGCAGCGTATTCCTGCTCGGATTTCAGCAGCAACTTCAGCGTCCGCACCGAATCGCTCGCCTGCGGTCCGATCTCTCCGAGGATCTGAAGGACGGCCAGTATCGTTTGCGATGATGCTTCGGAACTCTCGGCAGCGTGCTTGATCAGCTCGGAGTATCCACGGACGTAGCGGGGGTTGTGCAAGTCGGCGGCTGTGAGGTTGAACTCTTTGAGATCTTTTCGCCGATAGGCGTG
>JBFWWA010000305.1:0-6250 GCA_050246455.1 Planctomycetaceae bacterium | reverse complement strand
GACGCACAATGTGACGAAGCCGAACGGCATCGCACTCTCTCCGGACGAGAAGACGATGTATCTGGCCGACCACGACAACGGAACTGATCGCATCGACCCGACGCAGCCGGCGCCGAAGCTCGGGCCGATGCGGATCTACTCGTTCCCGCTCGGCAGCGATGGACTTGTCAGCGGGCCTCGCCGCACACTGATCGATTTCGGCGACCAGGCTGGTTGCGACGGCATGACGGTCGACTCAGCCGGCCATGTTTACCTCACGCCGCGCGGACTGAAGCGTCCCGGGGTCCTCGTGATCGATTCGAACGGCCACAAAGTCGCCTTCATTCCGACCGGCCCGAAGAATCAGGTGGCGGACCCGAACAAGCCGCCGGTCGGCATTCCGAGCAACGTGGAGTTCGGCACCGGTGCAGAGAGCAACGTTCTCTACATCACCGTCGATTTCAGCCTCTACCGTATTCCGCTCAAGGTGAAGGGGCACCACCCGGAACTCGCGGGAAGCTGACCACGCGGCTTGGAGCACAGACATTCCTGTCTGTGCCGACGAGTCAGAATCGCACCGAATCCACTGGCCGCACAGACAGGAAAGTCTGTGCTCCCGAATGATGCTGGAACAGTCATCGTAGGTCAGGCACCCCGTGCCTGACGTCATGCGTTCATCACCGAATGTCAGGCACGGAGTGCCAGACCTACTATTCTCACGACGTCGTCACGCGAGGATTCCGCGCCATTCTTCGCGATTGGCGGTGACGTCAATGACGTTGCCGTCGGGATCCAGAACCTTGAACGACCGCGTCGGCGTTCGCGCTAGATCGACCTCGTTCCGGTCCTTGATGTCATCCTTCGAGAGCTCCGCTCCCATCGACTTGAGCCTGTCCCAGCACGCTTCGAGATCGTCGACGATCACGCCGAAATGGATGTACTCGGATCCTTCCTCGATCCTCGGACGAACCATCTCCGCCGGCTGCTGCAAGAGCGTGATGTTGTTCGTGCCGTCGGTGAAGTCGAAGCCGAGGCCGTTGGGACGATAGCCGACGGCTTTCCAGCCGAAGGCGTCGGCGTAGAAGCGTCGCGATTTTTCCATGTCGACGCAGCGGATGGCAAGGTGGCGCAAGAGAGTCATGGGCGGGCTTTCGGCAGGCGGCGGTCGGCAATTCCGAGGTTATCGTACAATACCGCTGCGCGCGATGGTACTTTGGAATTCGGATCGTGCACCTTTCACGCAGAGTCGAGCCGGGAGACGGACGAGATGCAGCGGATTCCCACGGGACAGTGCCGGAGGCTTCTGAGCGCCGCAGTTTTTGTCACAATCACAAGTTTTTGCGGAACACTCGCGGCCAACGCTGCAGACAATGAAAGCGACTTCATCGGCTACATGGGAGTCGGCGGGACTGCGAATGAGGTGGCGCACGTCCTTGGCTTCATTAACCCGGACGGCTCCCAGGAGCGCTATCCGGATTTTGGTCAGCCGGGACAGAAAAGCTGGGTCTTCGGCCCGCAGTTCTCGGATCGTCGCCGCATCTTTCTGACGAGTCTTGAAGACACGAATCTTCAGAAGGTCCGTTCAGGCCTCGTGCTCTCGCGGGACTGGATCTACAACATCGAAAGTGGAAAACTCGAGCCGGCGCTCCTCAAGGATCGCCAGGCGGACCTGCTCCGTCCCTATGCGCTCCTGCCCGGCGACAGCCGCATCATCGAGACGGCGATCATCAACCACGAGGAGCGAATCTACGTCAAAGACCTCGACGGCGGCAACGCCATTGAACTGACGAAGGCGGGGGGCGGATTTCACTACGCGCTGGAACTCAGCCACGACGGCAAACGGCTCGCCTGCCATGTCACCGGCGGAAAGCCCGACTTCTACAACCCGGGAATGTATTCCATCAACGTCTTCAACCTCGCCGACGGGAAGCGGACATTCGTCGCCGGAGAACCGGATCATCTGATGTTCGGGCCGCACTGGTCGCCCGACGACAGGTGGCTCGTCTATCTCGACTGCCACGCGGCGAAAGACACGGCACACTTCCGTGCGGCACTCGCTGTCGGCAAGAGCGACGGCGGCGAGCATCGCGTCATCACACCGGGGCAAACGCACTGGTTCGGCACGCCGTTCGGCTCGAACATGTCGGAATGGTCGCCGGACGGAAAGACGGTCACGTACACGCGGCTGCAGGAGAACTCGAAAGCGGACATGAGCGAAGGGGGCTCGCAGCTTTGCCTCCTCAATCCGACGACGGGCGATGTCACGGAACTGACGCCCGCAATAGACGGTGTGTGGGATTACCGGGCCGCGTGGCGACCCGACGGCGGGAAGATTCTCTTCACGCGCGTCAGGAATGGCGCGGCGCGCGAGATGTGGATCATGGATCCCGACGGATCGAATCAAAAGCGTCTGACCGACGGCTACCAGCACAAAGGAGCTGACTTCGGCCGCTGGCTCCGCGCCGCGAAATAAACAGGGCAAGCGCAGGCCACCCTGCGGAATGCACAGAGGCCGTCCGGGAATTCCCGACCGGGACAATCACTGAAACTGAGAGTCGAAATCCTCGGGCTGGAAATCGTGTGGCCGGGGCAAAACGAAGTGTGCCCCGGAATCTCCGTGGAAACTGGTTCGAATTCCCGGACACCCGCAGCGGAATGCACAGACAGGAACGTCTGTGCTCCGGAATGCGTTACGCGTCGAGTTCGACGTTCCAGTAGGCGGCGCTGACGAAGTGCGACCAGCTGTCGATGCGGAGGTCGTGCGTTGCGTAGATCGGCTTCCAGTTCGGGCGGGCCGGTTCCTTGAGGAGCGGCATGCGCGCCTGCGCGGGAGTCCGGTTCGCTTTCCGCTTGTTGCAGTTCACGCAGGCCAGCACGCAGTTCTCCCAGGTCGAGACGCCACCCTGCGCGCGCGGGAGGACGTGGTCGATCGTCAGCTCTTCGCTTCCGGGCTGAATTCCGCAGTACTGGCAGGTGTAGCGGTCACGCTTATAGATATTGCGACGGCTGAAAGTGACCGCGGTCGACGGCATCCCTTCGTAACGTGTGAGCGAGACGACCTCGGGAACGCGGAGCCGGTTCTGAACGGTCGAGACGTACAGCTCGCCATCGGCGGGAACGAGCTTGGACCAGTCGAGCCAGCTGTAGAGCTGGTAGTCGATCGGATCGACGACGCGCGCCGCGTCATTCCAGACCATCACCAGCGAGCGTGCGACAGACGCTACGCCCACCGGCTGCCAGTTTCTATTCAAAACCAGCGTCGGTCGAGTCAGGACCGAAGACCCCATGCGTCGCCTCCGATTTCGGGAGACGCCGTCCGGTAGGGCGATCCAAGTGCCATCCGATCCCCGCTCAACCGCCGAGCGTTTTTGCATCGGGACCGAGACGGCTCCGACGCCCGCAGACGAACGGCGGCAAACCGTGCAGGTATCATAGGGAATCGCGCGCTGCGTGTCGATGGTGGGGACCGTGTGAGCCCGGCTCGCCGCCGGCCGCGCGCACGTTCTACCACAAAAATTCACAAGAACTTACGACGATCCAACCGTCTCGATCGCCCCGAGGTTTTGCGCCCGCCGGATGTGGTCGTTCATCATCCCGGCGCGTCTGCAACCGTCGACTTCCCGTCACAGCGAACGGTTCGGATTTTCCTGCTTCACTGTCTCGTACTTGCGCTGCTGGCCCGGCCCGAGCACTTCCCGCTCCATCTGCTTTTCGAGCTGCAGGAAGGCTTCCCGCTCGAATTGCGGCGGCTTGGGCGCGCCGGCCGACCGTTCGACAGTATGCCACGCGCGCGATCGAAGTTCGGCAACCTGCTCGTCGGTGAGCTTGAGCGGGCTCATGATTCCGCGCATCCGTTCCGTCAGGCGGTGCGCCGTCCACTTCAGCCGGTTCTCTTCTCCCATTGTCGTGAGAATGCGCGTGCGATGTTTATCGGCAAGCTGCCGGAACTCGGCACGCAGCGGCCTGGCTTCCTCTTTGAGTGCTTTGTGCGCGTCCTTGTCTTCGGCAGTAATCGGCTGACGGAGTTGCGTTTCGATCGCGAGCAGCCTGGCGTAATTTTCGGATTTCATCCACAACTGCACCTCGAAATCGTGCTCCGCGAAGGCGCGCTCCAGAGCGTCCGACAATGCATCGTTCGGACGCAGGACCGCTTTCATCTCCGCGAGCTCGGTGCGCCAGTCGATCTCCGATGGCTGAACGGCGTCCGGATCCGCCTCGATCCGTTCGGCTTCCGCGAGCGCTTTGGCGACGACCGCTTTCTTTTCCTCGCGCGTCATCTTCGCGACCGCGACGGGTGTCTTCAGATGCGGCGGGGGCTCGATGCAGGAGGTCGCCGTGAACGACAACAGCGCGACCGCGAGCGCTCCGTAAAGCGCACGACTCGAGCGGCTGCCGGTTTCTGGTCGAAACTGCACGGTAAATCACCCCCAATACTCCCATATTACCAACCGGAATCGGCTGAAATACAGCATCTTCTGAATCGTTTTTTGCCCGGTTTCCACTGTTGGGCGAGGGGTTTGCCCCATTTTCAACCGGGATTCCGAGCCGAATGGATCAACCACGGGAACCGAGGCATAATCAATCCGCGTTGTCAAAGACGAACTCCGGGGAGTCCCAGCATGTCCGAGACGATCGACCGCCGCCGGTTTCTTTCCCAAAGCTCCGCGATGGTTGCGGGAGCGGTGTCCGCGGGACGTGTCGGAAATACCACGGCGTTCGCCGATGACAAGTCGACGCGCGCGGCGGCGCTGCATTCCGATTCGCTGGTCTTCATCATTCACGATCACAACCCGGTGCTCGCGGACGTCGACCGGATGCGGGCCGGCGGCGTGACTGCGAAGGGATTCCAGATCCTCGTCGACGTCGTTCCCGGCCGCGAGTTCCAGAAATCGGCAGCGGTCTTCGACGGCTGGACGCAGATGGCGCTCGATTCGATTCACACGGTCCGTAAAGAAATTGCATCGGCCCCGGACAAGCTCCTGCTCGCGCTCAACGCTGATGATATTTTGCGGGCGAAGCGGGAAGGGAAGATTGCGATCCTGCTCGGGGTCGAAGGGGCGAAACTTCTCGAAGGGCGAATCGAGAATCTCAAAATGTTCTACGATCTCGGCCTCCGCGAGCTGCAGCTGCGCTGGGCGGTCCCGAACCAGGTCGTCATGCAGAACGACCTTACCGCTTTCGGCGTCGAGGTCGTCCGGGAATGTCAGAAATTGGGAATCATCGTCGACGTGACGCACATTCCGGAGCGTGCGTTCGATCAGACGATGGAACTGATGGAATCGCCGCCGATCGTTTCACACGGGTCGGCGGCGCGCGTGCGGACGGACCTCTCGGATCATCGCATCAAGGCTATCGCCGCGAGAAAGGGGGTCATCGGGATCCATTTCTATTCGAGCTACCTCGGGCCGAACCCGACTGTCGAACGCGTCATCGACAACATCGATGCGATGGTTCAGGTGGGGGGGATCGAAACCGTCGGCCTCGGCGTCGATTATTTCCCCACTGACGGAGCCTGGAAGGAGTTCCAGGCGGCGCAGGGATCGACCGGCCTGACGTGGGCCGTCGAGCACATCGGTAAGATGGGCCAGGTGACCGACGCGCTGGTGAAACGCAATTATTCCGACGACGAGATCCGGAAGATTCTCGGCGGAAACTACCTGCGCGTCTGCCGTGAAGTCTTCCAAGGATGAAAACCGCCATGCGGGAGTTTCGACGACGCGGAGCCGGCTTCCTTTGGGCCGCTGTTTTTCTGACGGTTGGCGGGGCGTATCCTCGTACGGCGTTCGGACATGAGAAATGGTTTCACGTCGGCCCGCAGTATCCGCTCGACTTCACGAATCTGACCAGGCCGCTGCCGGCCAGTTTGATTGTCGGCGTGCTCCTTGCGACTGCCGCCGCGGCCTATCTCTGGAAGCTGCGGAACAAAAAAGACTTCATTCCCGGACCGGCGGAACTTGGGGCCAGTCCCGAACGGCGTGCCGTTTTCTACAGTCTTGTGCCGGTCATGCTCGCCATCCACGTCGCCATTCCGCTTCTGGCCAGCGGCATGCAGGGGCAGCTATTCTCCCCGAACAACGAGCTCAGTTTTCACTGGAAATACCTGCTCGGTGTCACGCAGACCGGAGTTGCACTCTCGTTCTTCTACGGGGGGCTGGCGCGCGTCGCCGCGGTCGTTTTATTGGCCGTGTGGGGTATCGGGATCGGCGTCATCGGCCTGGAGCAGATGCTCGAGAACATTCATTACATCGGGTTCGCGGCGTTCTTTTTTCTG
>JBFWWA010000304.1:0-6256 GCA_050246455.1 Planctomycetaceae bacterium | reverse complement strand
CCGTTTTTCTGGATGAGCAGCGGCTTGTAGTCGAAGAGGTCGCACTGGCTGGCGGCCCCCGACATGTAGAACTGCACAACCCGCTTCGCCCGCGCCTTGTGGTGGATGCCACCGTTGAGTGCGGCTCGCGTTCTGTCGGAAGAGTCCGCAAGCAACTGCTCACGTCCCAGCAGATGCGCGAGCGCAATCCCACCGAGCCCGCCGCCGGATTGCCAGAGAAACTGACGACGGGATGACTGTTGCGGAGCGAGCGATTCGTTATCGAGTTTCATCGGAACGCATTCCCGTTGTGGCCGGTCTCCCGACCGAGCCACACTCATTGACCGCAGGTCTCACCCGAACGACTCACGGTTCAGCGACGCGTGCGGGAGACCTTCGGTCGGCTGCCGTGTCGCGGTCAAGAGACCGCGACACAACGATTTCTTCGAATTGCTGATCGCTGAAAGCTGAACGCTGATCGCTTCCCTTCAATCCACAAACACAAACTCATTCATGTTGAACACGAGTCTCGCAAGTTTTTCGAGGCCGTGTTTCTTCGTGTATTCGATCAGCGCACTTCGTTCGTCGTCGGTCGGGTTGCGGCCGAGGGCGAGCTGGAAGGCGTCGTCGATCTGTTTCGAGAGATCTTCGTTGCGGTGACGGAGCCGAGTCGCGAAATGTTCCGCCTGCCGGACGACGAACTTGTTGTTGAGTAGCGCGAGTGCCTGCAGCGCGGTGATCGTGGTATTCCGGGCAGGGACAATCTGCGACGGGTCCGCGCAGTCGAGGCAGTCCATGAACGGGTCGGGAACCGAGCGGACGATGAAGCGATAGACCGTTCGTCTGAGCGCCCGCGGGTCGTCGACGTCGTGCTGATCGTAATGGTAGTGCGGGGAATGGTCGTCGATGAATGCGAAGAGATCGAAGCCGGGGCCGTACATGGTCGAGCGGGATGTGCCGGTCACTTCGAGCAGCGCGTCCCGGATTGCTTCCGATTCGAGTCGTCGGCGATTCATCCGCCACAGATAGCGGTTATCGCCGTCGAGCTTCGCCATGGCATCAATCGATGCCGACTGCTGGCGATACGCCGCGCTCGTCACCATCATGCGATGCAGACGTTTGAGGGACCGATCCCCATCCCGGAAATCGGCGGCGAGCCAGTCGAGAAACTCGGGATGCGTCGGCTTGGAGCCCATGCGGCCGAAATCGTTCGGCGAATCGACGAGGCCGCGGCCGAAGTGATAATGCCAGACGCGATTGACGATCGACCGCCAGGTGAGCGGATTGCGGCTGTCGGTGATCCAGCGCGCGAGCGCTGCACGGCGCGATCCTTCATTGTCGGGATTCGACAGCTCAAAATTCGACGGCAATGCTTTCACACACTGCACCGCCCCCGGCATGGCGAGATCGCCAGGTGACGTCACACTGCCACGATTCAGAATATGAATCGGCCTGGGCTTGCCATTGGGCGCGGGTGTGAAACTTCCATTCGGTGAAAAGTTCGCAGCCGCCGCATAAACGGTCTGGACCGGTGGAAGAGCCGCAAGCTGCTTGCGGATATCGTCGAGCTGCGTCTGCAATTCTTTCAGTGCCGCCTCGTCGACCGGTTTCGCTTCCTTCAATGACTTCTCGCGCACTTCGAGCGTTTGCCGCTGCGCGTTCAACTCGTCGCGGCGATGCGTCGTTGCGGGATCGAGATCGAACGGCCTGCTCGCCCGCTCGACTCCCGCGAAGACCGCCTGCAGGTTGTAATAGTCTGCCTGCTGTATCGGATCGAACTTGTGATCGTGACAGCGGGCGCAGTGGACCGTCAGGCTCGTGAAGGTCGACATCGTGTTCATCACCATGTCGTCCCGGTCGAGCGAGCGGGTGATGTTCTTGTCGACCGTTCCCTCGCGCAGCTCCGCGTGCCCGACAAAATCCCACGGCCCGGCAGCGATGAAGCCGGTGGCGATGATGCCGTCGGCCGCGCCGGGCTCGAGCACGTCGCCCGCAAGCTGTTCCGCAACGAACCGGTCGTACGGCTTGTCGTCGTTGAACGAGCGGATTACATAGTCGCGATACGGCCAAGAATCCGGACGGCGCTTGTCTTTGTCGTAGCCATGCGTCTCGCCGTAGTGCACGACATCGAGCCAGTGCCGTGCCCACCGTTCACCGTAGCGTGGCGAATCGAGCAGCCGATCGACGAGCCGTTCGTAAGTGTCGGGGCGGGAGTCGTTCACGAACGTTGCGATTTCGTCCGGAGTCGGCGGCAAGCCATGCAGATCGAACGTGAGCCGGCGGATCAGTGTGCGGCGGTCGGCCTCGGGAGAGGGAGCGAGTCCTTTTTGTCGAAGTGCCGACAGGATGAACGCATCGACCGGTGTGCGGACGCGCGATAGATCGTCTTGATGAAGGGACGGCACGGGCGGGCGGACAATTGGCAGCAGCGACCACCACTCTTCGCGACGTTCTTTAAGGATGACACCGTCCGGCCACACGGCACCATCTGTCACCCAGCGGCGCAGATCGGCGACTTGTTCGGCCGAGAGGGGGGAGCCATCTTTCGGCATCTCCGGCTTGTCGCCGGAGACGGTGTCGATCAACCGGCTCTCGTCAGGCTTGCGAGGTACGACCACTTCGCCAGCATCGCCACCAGACCGGAACGACTTCTCGGCCGTGAGATCAAGCCCTCCCTTCGGCTCTTTCCCCTGATGACAATGAACGCAGTGCCGTTCGAAGATCGGGGCGACGCGTTTGCGGAAGAACTCGTCATCGGCGCGCACGCTCCCCATCCATGTCAGGATGAAAGCGAGTCCGAGAATCAAACGGAACGGCAGCATGGGTGACGACGTCCTGAACGGGTGGATCCGACGGTTTCCAGTCTAACATCTGGCCGCTCCGTTGTGGCCGGTCTCCTGACCGTGCCACATTCCGCGACCGAAGGTCTCCGGCAAGTACCGAATACCTCCCTTTACGCGAGAGACCTCCGGTCGACCAAAGTGTGCCCCGAGTGGGTGGCCCAGACGCCCCCGCGTCTGGGTCGCGCAGCGACAAGAGGGACGCATCGACGGGGTCCGAGGGTATGACGCGATCGATCACGCTTCCTCTTGTGACTTCGTCACCCAGACGGAAGGCCGTCTGGGCCACCCGCATTTTCGTCGATGGAATGCTCTCCCGACCAGATGAGGTACCCAGAAAGTTCCTCGTAGGAAACCGTTTCGCGCCCGACGAGTTTTTTCTCTTCTCGCTCAAACGAAGCTCGCGAGAGGGGGAAGTGTCCGATGCCGAAGCCTGCGGGATCGCCGAGGCTCCCGAGTGAGAGGTCAGACGAGTTCACCTGCTCGGGGCACTCGCTGAAGCGATTGGCATAGGTCCGAAGGTGGACAGCGATGTCGTCGACCACGAGCACCTTGACGATAGTGTAATCCCCGCGTTGGCTGCGAAGCGCATAAAGATTGCCGGAAGCGATCGCGGAAGCAATCGGTGAATACCATGCGGGGACCCATTCCAGCCCGCGTTCGCCGCAAGCCGCGCAACCTCGCCGTGTGACCAGAAAGTATTCGGGAATCAGCACCAAACTGGCATAGAAGGAAAAGACAATCGCCGCGACAGTCACGCCGGCAAAAAGACTCGGAACGTGCGCCTCGATCCCGAGATACGTTAGCAGCGATTCGGCGGCAATACAGCTGATTACAGCTCCTGGGCCGTGAAGCACGATCGTCCAGAGATTAACCCCCTTCTCTGCGATCACGCCGCGCCACTGGGTCGCACTGCATTGAGTGCAATGGTATTTCATTGGCACATCCTCGATTGCACGAGAAACAAACCTTTAGTGGCACATTAGCAAGATCCATCAATATAACAGCGGTGCTTGGACCTCGTGCCAAAGCATTTGGACACAACTTTCTGTTTGCTCCAGACCTATCCCGTACCGTTATACTGTGTGACGGATCGACGAACCTGGCTCGGGGGAGACGACGGCATGTCACGCGGTGCGTTCGGTGTTGTGGCAAAGACTTTGTGCGGGCTGATGCTCTCATCAGCGCTCGGTGAGGTGCCGATGCTCTCAGCGGGAGCTCCCGAACAAACCGGCAGCAAGAAACCGGTCGGCATTGAGAAGCGAACACTCTGGACGACTTCGCAGTTCGTCGGCACGC
This sequence comes from Planctomycetaceae bacterium, assembly GCA_050246455.1. Classification (GTDB taxonomy): domain Bacteria; phylum Planctomycetota; class Planctomycetia; order Planctomycetales; family Planctomycetaceae; genus CAZVJA01. The sequence continues at coordinate 2,138 of JBFWWA010000304.1, read as the reverse complement.
CGGATCCTCCGCATCCCTACCGGCTCGAGGTTGCATTCCCGACGCTCACGTTCAGCGAGCCGTTGTCGATGGGAATCGTTCCCGGCACCGATAGGCTCGCGATTGCCGAGCGAAAGGGAAAGATCTACACGTTCCGGAACGACCGGAACGGCGCGACGAAGGAGCTGCTCGTCGATGTCGGGCGCACCGTGTACGGCGTGGCGTTTCATCCGAAGTTCGCGGAGAACGGTTTGTTCTTCGTGACCTCGGTTCCCGAGTCGATGCTCCTCTCGACTCCCGACGGGAGTTACCTCTCAAGATTTCAGGCAAAGGTCGAGAAAGACAAAGCGCCGCGTGCCGAAGCATCCGGTGAACAGATCATTCTCAAGTGGCCCGCCGGCGGTCATAACGGCGGCTGCATCCGCTTCGGACCGGACGGATACCTGTACCTCGCGACCGGCGACGGCAGCGGCATCGCCGACGAGTTTCAGACGGGGCAGGATCTCGGCGATCTGCTCGGCGCGATCCATCGGATCGACGTCGACCACGAAGCCGACGGCAAGCTGTATGCAATTCCCCCCGACAACCCGTTTGTGAACACCGCCGGCGCGCGCCCTGAAAACTGGTCGTTCGGACATCGGCAGGTCTGGAAGTTCAGCTTCAACACCGCCGACGGCAAGCTCTGGGCGGGCGAGGTCGGACAGGATTTGTGGGAGATGATTTACATCGTCCAGAAAGGGGGCAACTACGGCTGGAGCGTGCAGGAGGGGGCCCATCCCTTTCGGCCGGAGCGGAAGAAAGGGCCCGGAGCCATCATTCCGCCGATCATCGAACAGCCGCATTCCGACTTCCGTTCGATTACCGGTGGCTACGTTTCGCATGCGGAACGCGTTCCGGAACTCAAAGGAACATACATCTACGGCGATTACGACACAGGCCGCGTCTGGGGATTCCGTTACGACAACGGCAAAGTTCTCGACCATCGCGAGCTGGTCGATACGCAGTTCCGGCTCGTCGAGTTCGGACAAGACACTAGCGGCGATGTTTATCTCGTCGATTTTGTCGGCGGGCAGATTCACCGGCTCGCACCCGCGCCGAAACAGGCGACTCCGGAAAAACCGTTTCCGAAAAAGCTGAGTGAGACCGGCCTCTTTGCTTCAACAAAGGATCACACTCCCGCGCCAGGTGTCATTCCGTATTCTGTGAATGCTCCACTCTGGTCGGACGGAGCCGCGAAGGATCGCTTCCTTGCACTTCCGGGCGATTCGAAAATCGAGTTCGAAGCGGTGACGTATCCGCAGCCGGCGCCCGGCTCGTCCCCCGGCTGGCGATTTCCGGACGGCACGGTCCTCGTGAAGACGTTCTCGATCGAGACCGAAGCGGGCAATCCGAAAAGCCAGCGGAGGCTCGAGACGCGCGTGCTGCATTACAAACAGATGCCGGGGAACGACGACGAGTACGGCGCACAGCTCTGGTACGGCTACACGTATCTATGGAACGACGAGCAGACCGACGCGGAACTGCTCGACACGCGCGGGCTCGATCGCGAGTATTTCATCAAAGATGCGAAAGCACCCGGCGGCCAGCGGAAACAGAAATGGCATTTCCCCAGCCGTTCCGAATGCACCCTCTGCCATACGATGGCCGCGAAGTACGTCCTCGGCATCACCACGCTTCAAATGAACAAAGACCACGACTATGGCGAAGTCACCGCGAACCAGCTGCGGACGTTCGACCACATCGGCCTGTTCACGAAGCCATTGCCGGCGGAGCCCGAGACGATGGAGAAGCTGGCGGACTATCATGACAAGTCGGCGAGCGTTGACGTGCGGGCGCGATCGTATCTGCATGCGAACTGCTCGCACTGTCATCGGAAGTGGGGGGGCGGAAACGCCGAGTTTCAGCTGCTCGCGACACTCCCGATCACGGAAACCGGAACGGTCGATGTGAAGCCGGGGCAGGGGGCGTTCGGACTCGCAAACGCGCGCTACATCGCGCCGGGAGACCCGACCCGATCGATGGTCTACCACCGGATGACGCTGACCGGGCTCGGGCGCATGCCGCACGTCGCCGTGAACATTATCGATCAGGAGGCGGTCGATCTCATCCGCGAGTGGATTCGCCAAATGCCGGCGAAGCCCTGAACCGCACACGTCGGG